>JAOUMJ010000008.1 GCA_029881495.1 Nitrospinota bacterium
TATATCGGTTTGTCCTGTAGGCGCGCTGAGCAGCGGGATCTACTTCTCCGGCAGGTCGTGGGAGATGAAGAAAACTGAAACCGTCTGTTCCCACTGCGGTGTCGGCTGTTCGTTCTTCGCGAACACGAAGGGGGAAAATCTTGTCCGCATAACGTCAAACGATTTCATCGGCATCAATAACGGGAACCTCTGCGTAAGGGGGAGGTTCGGCTTCGAGTACGCTCAGGGTGAGGAGAGGATAACCGCTCCTCAAACAAAGTCGGGTGACGGCTTTTTGGAGACAGGCTGGGACGAAGCTCTGGCGGAGGTATCCTCAAGGCTTAAAGATTATGCCGAAAAATTCGGGAGCAAGTCCATTGTCGGCATCGGCTCAGAGCGATCGACCAATGAAGACAACTATGCGTTCCAGAAATTTTTCCGCGACTGTCTCGCCAGCGGTAATATCGACAACGTCTCCAACATGGAGAACGCCTCGGTCTGTTCTGGACTGTTCGAGACATACGGCGGGTTCCCGATGGCGGCAAATTTCGGCGACATAAATGAATCGAACCTCTTTGTCTACATCGGCGCAGACGGAAGCAACGAATCGCCTGTAATGGGGAACATGATCCGCAAAGCGTTGATCAATAACAGCGCGGAAGTCGCGATCGCCTATTCGAAGGCTGGGGCTTTTCTGCCGGAACCGAAGATACAGCTCCCTTACAGCTATGCGGGGATGAACGGTTTCCTCCTTGCTCTCCTTGATGCGACAATCAAGTCGGGAAATCCTTCTGCAAAGGCCGACGCGTCGTTCGCATCGTCCGTGGCCGATTCAGCGTCTAAAGTTAAGCTGGAGAGCGCTCTTTCCCAAAAAGTTGGCGAACTTGTTCAGCTGATCGGGCAGAAAGGGAAACCTGTTTACATCGTCGGCAAGGAGGCGCAGACCCATCCAGACGCGAAAGCTATCATCGGAAATATTTTGAACCTCGCGAAGCTGACAGCGGGCAAGGTTTTCATCCTGAGGGAATACAGCAATACGCAGGGTGCGAACGACATGGGGGTTGCTCCCAAGCTCCTGCCCGGATACGGAAAAGAGAGCCGCACAGGTCTTAACTCCGATGGCGGCATCATCAGCCTCCTTGAGAGCGGAGATGTGAAGGCGCTCGTGATAATGAATGAAGATGTTATAGGGAGGTATCACAACTCCGCGCGACTCAGGAACGCCGTCTCAAAAGCGAAATACGTTGTAGTGATAGATCAGTTGACCAGCGAAACTTCCGCGATGGCGGATATCATCCTGCCGTCCGCGACGACTTTTGAAAGCGGCGGTACCATGACAAGCCTTGAGGGGCGCTGTCAGAAAGTGAACGCTTCGGTAAAACCTGCAGGCAGCAGCCGCCCGGCATGGCGGATACTTTCCGATCTCTCGAACATGATAGGGAAGTCTATCGGGTGCGGAAGCGCAGAGGAGATAGGCAAGGAAATTTCAGAGAAAACATCCATATATAAAAATCGCGGCAAGGATGGGCTATTGGATTACTCATCCCTCGCAGGAGCCGACTGGAAGCCACAGCTGATCCAGCATGAAAATGTAAAAGTAGAGAAGGGAAGTTATGTACTTCTCCCAGACCTCTCGCTCTACTCGCTTGGGATATATTCCGATAAATGCCCATCGCTCAAACAGGTGCAGGGTGGGCACCATGAAAATTCTGATATAAAGGGCGCTCCTTTGGTAGACTTTAATCCAGCCGACGGCGCGGAGCTCGGTTTGAGCGAAGGGGATTCGCTCAATCTGAAGTTCGCAAAAGGCGTGTGGAAATGCAAGGCGAGGTTTAATAAAGGTGTAAAGGCGGGTTCCATCAGGGTTCCGTATGGTATGGATAATTCGCGCATCGAAGAGGTAAAGATCACCGCGTCCGGCAAGGCGATCCCTTGCGTAAATCTCGCGGTGTTGAAGGAGTAGGCATGATCAACCAGTATATACCTGTACTAATCATGGTAATTGCGGCGACAGGCACCGCCGTTGCCATGCTGATCCTTACTACCGTGATAGGTCCGAAAAAACATTTCGACGAAAAGATGGAACCTTTTGAGTGCGGCGTGTCCCCAGTATCCGACCCGAACTCCAGGTTTTCAGTCCGTTTCTATGTCGTGGCGATGCTCTTCATAGTGTTCGATATCGAGGCGGTATTCCTGTTTCCGTGGGCCGCCATTTTCCGCCAGCTCGGCATATTCGGTTTTATCGAGATGATGGTTTTCCTGGCGATACTTACCGTGGGACTCGTATATATATGGAAGAAAGGGGCTCTGGAATGGGAATAGAGATAGAAGAGAAGACGCTCCCTTCTGGCCTTGCGGACAATATCATCCTCACGCAGGTGGACAAGTTCATTGGCTGGAGCAGGAAGTATTCCCTTTTCAGCTATCCGTTCATCACTGCGTGCTGCGGAATGGAATTCATGTCGGTCGCCGGTCCACGATACGATATCGACAGGTTCGGCGCGGCGCTTCCAAGATTCTCACCCCGTCAGGCGGATCTTCTCATGGTAGTTGGAACGATAAGCCACAAGCAGGCTCCGATACTGAACAAGATTTACAACCAGATGGCTGAGCCGAAATGGGTATTCTCATACGGCGCGTGCGTCTGTTCTGGCGGTATGTATAACAACTATTCAACAGTGCAGGGGATAGACACTATCATCCCGGTCGATATCTACGTACCCGGCTGTCCGCCGAGGCCGGAGATGGTATTCGACGGGCTGATGAAACTGCAGAAGATGATACAGGAAGAGCGATGGGCAAAGTGGCCTCGCGGAAGATCGCAGTATGAACCGCACGCAAAGGGAAAAGGGAAATAGATGGGCGCCATTACGCAGATCATCAAGGAAAAATTCCCCGACGTGGTGGTCGGCGCGCATGAACAGCATGGCGATGAGACCGTTACCATCAAAAAGGAGAGGGTGCTGGAAGTGATGCATTTCCTCCGCGATGACGAAAGGACCGCTTTCAATTTCCTTATGGACCTGACCGCCGTAGATTATTTCGGCAAAACGCCGAGGTTTGAGGTTGTTTACCATTTATACTCACTCGGCAAGAACCACCGCGTAAGGATAAAGGCGCAGGTTGCCGAGGACGACTGTTCGATAAACTCACTGGTGCCTATCTGGATAGGCGCTGACTGGTATGAGCGCGAGGTTTGGGATCTCTACGGGATCGCATTCAAGGGGCATCCGAACATGAAAAGGCTCCTTCTCTATGAAGAGTTCGTAGGACACCCGCTTAGAAAAGATTATCCGATCGATAAACGTCAACCATTAATAGGACCGGAGAACTGATGTCTGTAGAAAACGACGCCAGGATGGATCTGCACGCCAAGGAGATGATACTCAACATGGGTCCATCTCACCCGGCTACGCATGGAACAGTCCGGTTCCTCCTTAAGCTCGACGGCGAAAAGATAGTCCACATGGAAACGGAGATAGGGTACCTCCATCGCGGATTTGAAAAGCATTGCGAGAACGGAACATGGACCCAGGCCTTCCCGTATACCGACAGGCTCAACTACAACTCGGCGATGCAGAATAACGTCGCCTACGCGCTTGCGGTGGAAAAGCTTATGGGAGTAAGCGATAAACTTCCGGAACGTGCCCAGTACATAAGGGTAATGGTCTGCGAGCTGGCAAGGCTTGCCGACCACTACACGAATCTCGGCGCGGCGGCCCTGGAGCTTGGCGCGCTGACGGCGTTCATTTATCTTGTCGAATCGCGGGAGCTTGTCTGGGATCTGATCGAGTCTGTTTGCGGAGCGAGGCTCACCTCGAACTACATCCGCATCGGCGGTCTTTCCGCGGATCTTCCCGAAGGTTTCAAGGAGCATGTGAAGGAGGTCTTCGACAAGACCAAGGTTCTCTGCGATGAATTCGACAGACTCCTTACGCACAACAGGATATTCGTGGACAGAATGAGGGACGTGGCCCCTATTTCAAAAGAGGATGCCATTGCCTTCGGATTCACGGGGCCGTGTCTCAGGGCGGCAGGCGTCGAATACGACGTCCGCAAGGCTAATCCGTATCTCGTTTATGACAAACTCGATTTCGACGTCCCGGTAGGTACGACCGGCGACAATTTTGATATATACCTTGTAAGGCTTGAAGAGATCAATCAGTCGATCAGGATAGTGGAGCAGGTGCTGGAAAAAATGCCGGAAGGGCCGATAAATATCGATGATCCCGCTGTCCGACAGCCGTCGAAGGAAGATGTCTCAAGCAAGATGGAATCGATGATATTCCATTTTAAGAATCAGATCGAAGGGATAAAGGTCCCCAAGGGTGAAGCATACTTCGCTACGGAGGGGAGCAACGGCGAGGTAGGATTTTACGTTGTAAGCGATGGAAGCGGCAAGCCGTTCAAGTGCAGGGTACGCCCTCCGTGCATACCGCTTACACAGGCGATGGGCTTCCGCGTTCAGGGGGCGTTTCTCGCTGATATTATTCCGACATTCGATATGATCAACCTCATCGGCGGGGAGTGTGACAGGTAATGGACGGCTTGGCGATTTTTCAGACCCCCGGGATGTTTGGCAACATCATAGAAATGATGTTGAAGATCATTTTCATTTTTACGATGAATATGGGTTTCTTTGCGCCGGTTCTGACTTACGTTGAACGGAAGCAGTCGGCGTTCATGCAGGACAGGATCGGAGCGAACAGGGCCGACGTTTTCGGATTTACTTTTTTCGGCCTTCTCCATATCGTTACCGACGCGGTGAAGCTCATTGTCAAGGAAGATTTCATTCCGCGCGGCGCGGACAAGGTGCTCCACACCGTAGCTCCGCTCATTGCGGTTATTCCCGCGCTGATAGCCTTTTCAGTAATACCGTTCGGTGGTAAGTACAATCTCTGGGGGCACGAGGCAAACCTCGTCATCGCCGATCTCGACATTGGAATACTTTTTATTTTCGCTGTCGCCAGCATCGGCACCTACGGCGCGATAATCGCCGGATGGGCGTCCAACAACAACTGGTCGCTCCTTGGCGGTATCCGCGTCGGCGCGCAGATGCTTTCATATGAAGTCGCCATGGGGCTCACCATCGTCGGCATCTTCATGGTTTACGGCTCGCTTAAGATGACAGATATTGGCGCGGCGCAGGAAGACTTTTTCCATTGGGGGATATTCCTTCAGCCTTTGGGTTTCTTCCTTTTCTTCACATGCGCGCTGGCGGAGAACAAGAGGGTGCCGTTCGACGTTCCGGAAGCGGAGTCGGAACTTGTAGCCGGCTACTTCACCGAATATTCGGGCCTGAAGTTCGCCATGTTCTGGATGGCGGAGTTTCTCGAGATAGTCACCATATCGGCGGTGCTTACGGCGCTCTTCTTCGGAGGGTGGCATATACCGTTCGTATCTCACGCGATGCTTTCAGGTTTCCTTTCGGGGATAGTAGGGCCGGACTTCGCGGAGCTTATAACGATGTTTGTACATGTGGGGGTTTTCTGGCTGAAGGTAGCCATACTCATCTTCCTCCAGATGGTTATCAGGTGGACGCTTCCAAGGTTCAGATACGACCAGGTGATGATGCTTGGATGGAAAATAATACTCCCCCTTTCGCTTGCGAACATAGCGGTGACGGGGCTGATTTTACTTTTGGTGGGATGATGGCTGGGAATTATAAAAAGGTAAATCGCGATTTGACCATGTCCTTCTGGGACAGGCTCTATATCCCGGAGATAATCCGCGGACTCTGGATCACAAGCGCGCACTTTTTTCCGAACCTCTTCTCCACCATGTTCGCCTATGTAACAGGGGATCCGACAAAACGGAAGATAATGACCATCTACTATCCAGAAGAACTGCCGAATATCCCCGACGCGTACCGCGGAAGGCCTGTGCTGGTGCAGGGTAAGGATGGCAGGGAAAAATGCGTGGCGTGCGGACTATGCGAAGTCGCATGCCCGCCGAAGTGCATAAGTATTGTCGGCGAGTTGAGGGAGGATGGCACGCGCCATCCGAAGAGCTACATCCTCGACGGCTCGCGCTGTATCTTCTGCGGTCTATGCGAGGAGGCATGTCCAGTAGAGGCTATCGTGATGAGCCACGAGTATCAGAATCTCAGCGAGTACCACAGGGGTTTAATGATCTACGACAAGGAAGAGCTTCTGGTGCCGGAAGAAAAACTTGAGCGACGGTTGAAGTTCATAAGAGGAAGGGCTTTCGGCAAATGCAACTACTGATATTCTATATATTCGGTTTCATAGCGGTTTTCGCTGCGGTATCGGTTGTTCTTGCGCGCAAACCGGTCATGTCGGCCCTTTACCTGATCCTAAACATGCTCGCGCTCGCCGCGATATACGTTCAGTTAAACGCGCATCTCATCGCGGCGCTTCAGGTCATCGTTTACGCCGGCGCGATCGTCGTTCTCGCACTTTTTGTCATCATGCTACTTAATCTCCGCGAAAAACAGGGGATCGTCTCGTATCACAGGACGGCGGTCCAGGCTATCGGCATTATCATTGTTGCTTTCGTAATGACATCTCTGGCGTCAGCGGTAAACTCCGGAGGACTGCCTGCGGCAGGGCCGGAGTCGGCTGAGTTTGGAACGGTCGTCGGTGTTGCGAAAGTTTTATTTACAAATTATCTCCTCCCCTTCGAGATAGCATCGGTGCTGTTGCTGGCGGCTATCGTAGGGGCGGTTATTTTAAGCAAGTCGAAGGTGTAATGATGGAAGCTGTAGCAAGTTTAAACCATTACCTGATACTGAGCGCCGTGCTCTTTTCCATCGGCGTTATCGGGGTTGTCACGAGGCGAAACGCCATCGTCATATACATGAGCATTGAAGTGATGCTGAACGCGGTGAACCTCACGTTCATCGCCTTTTCAAATCACCTGAACGATATGGGTGGGCAGGTCTTCACGTTCATGGTTATGGCGGTTGCCGCGGCGGAAGCCGCTGTCGGCCTGGCGATCATCATCGCGCTGTTCAGAAATAAAAATACCGTCGATGTCGACGAAGTGAACCTTTTAAAAGGATAGGGCAGAGGTATGGGGAATTACTTGTGGGTTATCGTTCTGCTTCCTCTTTTGGGAGCGACGGTTAACGGCATACTTGGTCCGGTAGTAAAGAAGAACACCGTTACAGCGTTCGCGCTCGGCACCACCGGGCTGTCCTTTATCCTTGCCGTTGTAGCCTTCTTTCAGCTTGTCGGGCTTCCGGCGGATGAAAGGGCAATAACTAACACCGTCTACTCGTGGATAGAGGTCGGCGATATGAACGTAAACGTATCGTTCCTCCTCGATCCGCTTTCGGGATTGTGGCTTCTTGTCGTTACCGGCGTAGGGTTCCTCATTCATGTCTACTCGGTCGGTTACATGGATCACGACCATTCGTATTGGAGATTTTTCACATACCTAAATCTCTTCATGTTCTCCATGCTGATGCTCGTGATGGGTGACAACTACCTCCTGATGTTCATCGGGTGGGAAGGGGTGGGGCTCTGCTCATACCTCCTTATAGGATACGACTATCACCGTGATGCCGCCGCCGTTGCCGGAAAGAAGGCGTTCGTGATGAACAGGATCGGTGATTTCGGATTCATACTCGGCATATTCCTCATCTTCGTGACGTTCGGCTCAATCAACTATCACGACGTTTTCGGCTCGGCCCACAACGTGTTGACAGAAGGGGGCGTTATAGTCACGGCGATTGCGTTGCTTCTGTTTGTCGGCGCGGTCGGTAAATCGGCGCAGATACCGCTTTACACATGGCTTCCCGACGCGATGGAAGGCCCTACTCCCGTTTCTGCTCTCATTCACGCGGCGACGATGGTTACCGCTGGTGTATATATGGTCTGCCGCTCCGCCGTTCTCTTTAATATGGCGCCGACAGCGATGATGGTTGTCGCCGTTATCGGATGCGCGACCGCAGTGTTCGCGGCGACCATCGGTCTTTTTCAGAAAGATATTAAACGCGTCCTCGCATATTCGACAGTTTCACAGCTCGGCTACATGTTCATGGCGGCTGGAATAGGGGCATATGTTGCCGCGGCGTTCCACGTTATGACCCACGCGTTTTTCAAGGCGTGCCTCTTTCTTGGCTCCGGCTCGGTTATTCACGGACTTTCCGGCGAGCAGAATATGGACAAGATGGGGGATCTTAAAAAGCATATGCCGAGAACTTACTGGACGTTCCTTATCTCAACGCTCGCTATCTCCGGCATATTCCCTTTTGCCGGGTTCTTCAGCAAGGACGAAATTCTCTACTCTACATACAATTCAGGGAGCCTGGTGCTTTGGGGTATCGCATCGGTAGCCGCCGGAGTGACGGCGTTCTACATGTTCAGGGCGGTATTTATGACCTTCCACGGCGAGAGCAGGGTGGAGCCGGAGGCGATGAAGCATCTTCACGAATCTCCAAACGTGATGACAATGCCGCTGATAATCCTCGCCGGTCTCGCGACAGTCGGAGGTTTCCTCGGTATACCGATGATTGAGGGGGCGAACGTGCTTCATAATTTCCTCGGGCCGCTCTTTGAAGCGGGGCGCCACGAAGCGGCGCATGACACCGCGCATCACTCCGCCGCTCTTGAGCTCGGCCTGATGGGGCTTTCACTCGGCATCGCGATCATCGGCATTTCGCTGGCGTACTACTTCTATATAAAGAATACGGCTCTGAGGGACAGCCTGTACGGCACGTTCAAGGGAATACATAAAGTTATCTTTAACAAATACTATGTGGATGAGATCTACGACGCGATATTCACGAATCCGATAGTAAGCGTCTCAAGGGAATTCCTGCACAAGGTTATTGACGTAGTAATCATCGACGGCCTTGTGAACGGAGTCGGCTCTTTCTTCACGACGCTCAGCGAAATGGCTAAAAGGATGCAACCCGGCATGGTCCGCCACTACGCGCTTACGATGCTTGTCGTTTCGATCATGATGGTCAGCTACTTTCTCTGGGGAGCAAAATGAATTTACCGATACTTTCAATTCTGACCTTCGTGCCGCTGGTTGGCGCGCTCATCATACTCTTCCTCAAGAGCGAGAATAAAAAGCTGATAAACGGAGTGACATTCGCGACCGGCGTTATCGATTTCATTCTCTCCATTCCGCTCTTCTTCATGTTCAAGGACGGGACTTCGGAGATGCAGTTCGTTGAGAGGCACGAGTGGATAAAGAGCTTCGGCATTGAATACTACATGGGGGTAGACGGAATTTCTCTCTTCATGGTGCTTCTCACCACGTTCACCTGCATGATCTGCTACCTCTCCACATGGACGGCAATAGAAAAGAACGTGAAAGAGTTCAATATCATGATGCTGGTGCTTCAAACGTCGATGATAGGCGTTTTCTGCGCGCTTGATTTTGTGCTCTTCTACTTCTTCTGGGAGCTGATGCTCATACCGATGTATATCATCATCGGCGTGTGGGGCGGTCAGCGAAGGATCTACGCCACTGTAAAGTTCTTCATTTTTACTATGGCAGGCTCGGTGCTGATGCTTTTGGCCATTCTAGTTCTTTATGTTGAAAAGCACGCGCAGACGGGGGTCTACACTTTCGATATTCTTTCATATCACGGAATCTCGCTTAACCCTGTTGCGCAGATGTGGCTCTTTCTTTTCTTCTTCATCGCGTTTGCCATAAAGGTTCCGCTCTGGCCGGTGCATACATGGTTGCCGGACGCGCACGTGGAAGCGCCTACCGCCGGGTCGGTGATTCTTGCCGGCATTCTCCTGAAGATGGGGACGTACGGATACCTGAGATTCGCGGTACCGATCTTCCCCGAAGCGGCCTACTCATCGATCTGGTGGGTGTCGTGGATAGCGATAATCGGAATCATTTACGGCGCGCTCGTCGCGATGGTACAGGATGACATCAAGAAACTTGTCGCTTACTCATCCGTGAGCCATCTCGGTTTTGTGGTGCTTGGAACATTCGCATTCAACGTGAGGGGGATCGAAGGGGCGCTGATGCAGATGATAAATCATGGTATATCCACAGGCGGGCTCTTCCTCCTTGTAGGCGTTCTATATGAAAGACGGCACACAAGGCTCATCAAGGAATACGGCGGGATCACGAAAGTGATGCCGAAGTTCGCCGTGGTATTCATGATAGTCACGCTGTCGTCCATCGCGCTTCCCGGCACGAACGGCTTTATCGGCGAGTTCCTTATACTGCTCGGCGTGTTCGAGGCGAACAAACTTTACGCCGTCTTCGCATCAACGGGTGTGATCTTCGGAGCGGTATACATGCTCTGGATGTATCAGCGCGTGATGTTCGGCGAAGTGACGAACGAAAAGAATAAAAATCTGCCCGACCTTACAAAGAGGGAGATGGCCTATTTCGCTCCGCTCATATTCGTGATCTTCTGGCTCGGCGTCTATCCGAATCCGATATTGAAAAAGATGGAACCGTCGGTAAAGGCGCTTATCTCAGATGTGGACAAGGCGCGCAATGCCTCCGCGGAAAAGCGCGAATTTCTTCTCGCGAAGGCCGACAATATCAGCACGGATGAGGTGAAATAGAGATGCCTATACAGATACCATCGGTAAATCTTCTGGCGATCGCGCCGGAGCTTCTCCTCACGGCTGTTGCGTGTTGCGTGCTGATAATGGACGTCTTCTCCACAAAGAAGGGTGGAGCATATCTTGCCTATTTCACCTTTGCCGGTCTCGCGACCGCAATGGCGATAGCGCTTGCGCCGCAGGCGGAGACGTTCTCCACGTTTTCGGGGATGTACTCGGTTGACAGGTTCAGTCAGTTTTTCAAAGTGATCTTTCTGATGGGGACGATGCTCACGGTTCTGATATCGGTGAGATACGCTCATGACAACCGGATAAATCACGGAGAGTATTACGCGCTCCTTCTTTTCGCTACGACCGGCATGATGTTCATGGGCGCCGGCAAAGATATGATGACCATCTTCCTCGGGCTGGAGCTTCTCTCCATTTCGCTTTACGTCCTTGTAGGATATACAAGGACAAGGCTGGAATCGAACGAGGCGTCGCTGAAATACTTCCTGCTTGGCGCGTTCGCTACCGGTTTCCTTCTGTACGGCATGGCGCTGATCTACGGGATAACGGGTGAGACCAATCTTCCGAAGATCGCCGCAAAGCTCGCGGAGAATACTGAGAACAGGGTCATCCTCACCATCGCGATGGGTATGCTTCTGGTTGGTTTCGGCTTCAAGATAGGCGCGGTGCCTTTCCATCAGTGGACGCCAGATGTCTATCAGGGCGCGCCGATCCCGATCACCGCATTTATGTCGGCAGGGCCGAAGGCGGCTGGGCTCGCCGCGCTCCTCAGGGTTTTCGTTGAGGCTTTCAATTACTCCCAGGTGAGCTGGACCATCTGGATAGCCCTCCTCGCGGTCCTTACCATGACGGTCGGAAACGTGGCGGCGCTGGTTCAGAAGGATCTAAAGAGAATGCTCGCATTTTCATCGATCGCCCACGCGGGGTACGCTCTTGTCGGTGTTTCCGCGGCGAACAGCGACGGCCTGTCGTCGGTCATGTACTACCTCCTTGTATACACCTTCATGAATATCGGCGCGTTCGGGATCTTCACCCTTGTGGCAAGACAGAACGAGCAGGATACGAGCGTGGAGTCGTTCAGGGGATTCGCATATACAAATCCGCTCCTTGCGGCGGCAATGACGATATTCATTTTTTCACTTGCGGGAATACCGCCAATGGCCGGGTTCCTGGCGAAGTTCTATGTATTCATGTCGGCGGTCGCCGCAGGTAAGGTAGGTCTCGTTCTTGTTGCCGTGCTGAATTCGGCGATAGGGGTGTACTACTATTTGAGGGTCGTTGTCGTCATGTACATGAAGGATGCCGAATCGGGGGTCGAGATTCCCAAAGCGTCACCTTCTCTCGTGGCCGCGACTATCCTTGCGGTCTTCGCCATAATGAAGCTAGGCATTTCACCGGGGTATTATCTCGAGATGGCCAGCAAGGCGTTCTTGACCTTCTAGCCCCCTCTCTTTTCGCATCCGCCGGGCAGTGCGGGCAAAATACCATTTGCGCCGTCTGCTGTTTTGAAAAGAGAAAAAACCGTGTAGAATCTTGGCTAACAAACTCCAATGTGCCGGAGTGGTGAAATTGGTAGACGCAGGGGACTCAAAATCCCCCGGGGGCAACCTCGTGTCGGTTCGATTCCGACCTCCGGCACCATTTCCATAATCAATCTCAATCAGTTCAGCCGCTTCCTCATATAAGGGTATCAAATTCAAACGAGGTTGCTGCTTTGGCCATTCTTTTTGTCTATAGAAGATTCTGGGAGTTTCCAGCTTACAGTACCCGGAGTAACCCCCGTAGCCGCAAGGATATATAGATAGATTCAGGTTCATCAAGATGAAATTCTAGTATGTGATGTTTTGATGAGAAAAAGGAGGTTGCCGGGTCGGTGGTTATAGTACCGACCCGGCAGAGAACAGGGCGATTAGGGCATTAAAGGGAGCCGGGCGAGTGTTTTATTTACTCACCCCGGTCTTCCCTGATGGTCACTAACGTTTCAGGTTAACTGCTTCTGTAAGCATATCGTCTGTCGTCGTGATGATTCGCGACGCGGCCTGGTAGGCGCGCTGGTGCTGTATCATCTTTACGAACTCAGACGCCAGATCGACGTTTGAAAGTTCAAGCGCGGAACCGAGGATGGTGCCAAGACCGCCGATACCCGCGGAGCCGAATATCGGCTGACCCGAATCGGCTGTTTCCGCGTAGAGCGATCCGCCCATCCTTTCTAGTCCCCACGGACTTGTGAATTTCGTCACGACAAGCTGGTAGAGAGGATCGGTCTGTCCGTTTGAGAATAGCCCGGTCACGACCCCGTCGGTACCTACCGAAAGGCCTTTCAATACTCCGTTCGAGTATCCGTCCTGTTCGATAAATGTTGTTGTCGAAGGGGCGACATAGCTTGTTATGTCGGCATACGATGTTCCGTTCGGCTGAAGCGTCAGCCAGTTCATGCTGATCGCACCCGCGCCGGTAGTCGTAAAGTTGTTTATGGCGACCGGAGGGGGAGTAACGCCGCCTGAAGCGGACGAGAGGAGGTTGCCAGTTGTGTTGAATACAAGGGTTCCGGTCGCGCCCGAAGTAATAGTGCCTGACGATGATGTGATCGCGTAATCCCAGTTAAGCGCCGACGCTTTTGTGAGAGCGAAGTTCAGAGTGATCCTTTCACCAAGATTATTGTATGTATCGAAGCTTGTATTGAATGTGGTGCCAGCGCTTGCCGATGCGTTCAGGTTCAGCCCGATTTTGAAATTCGACGTCGCGCGCGGCATCGACTGCACGCCCGCCAGATCGATATTGGACTGGAGGCCGGAAACAGTGGAGCTACCGGCTATGGTTGTAGTGATCTTGCGCCCCTGAACAACGAAATTGTTCGGATTCACAAGTCTTCCTCTGTCATCTATCGTAAACTGTCCCGCTCTTGTGTAATAGAAGGACTGGTTGGGCTCATCGTATACACGGAAAAACCCGTCACCCTGAATGGCGACGTCCGTGGCGTTTCCGGTTGTTTCAAACGAGCCTTGTGCCCAGCTCGGTGAGATATCGTGGGTATAGACGCCGCGTCCCATCTGCATGATGGTGCTTCCATTCGCCAGCGAGTTGGCAAGTATGTCGGAAAATATAGACCGGTTGGCCTTGTATCCGATCGTGTTCACGTTGGCGATGTTATCGCCTATTACGTTCATAGAGTTTCCCATTGTCAGTATGCCACTGACTCCGGTTCCCATTGCGCTTTGTAGACTCATTGTATCCTCCTTTTATAACCTTTGTTCCCTGTTCTGTTTATATTTTTGGCTTGGCCTGGGTTGCGCCAGGCTCAGTTATTTGATTTACATCACCCATCATTACCCTGTTGCCTCCAACGTGGAGCTGGGTGATACCGTTCACCATGCTGATACCGGTCACTAATCCACGGGTGTATGTGCTTGCATCGATGGATGTGCCGTTGCCGTCAACGGCATTCACGCTGTAAGCGTATATTCCGGCCGGTACCGGATTTCCTTTGTGATCTTTCGCATCCCACTTGATGGTCTGTTTGCCGGCGCGGGTGTGGCCCTGATCCAGGCTTCTTATCACGTTGCCGTCCTTGTCCAAAATGTTGACTGTAACTGCGGACGCTTCAAATGGAAGTTCATATGAGATATCAGAAGCGATGCCGCTTCCGACGTGTATCGAATTTCCGTTTGCTTCAATCTCTTTGCCGATGATGTTCAATGCCTGTGTGTTGTTAAGCGAGCTTGAAAGCGTCTGCAGTCCTACAAGGTTGTCGTTCACGCTGAACAGCTGTTCAAGCGAGCTGAACTGCGCCATCTGTGCGGTGAATTCAGTATTGTCCATCGGGGAAAGAGGGTCCTGATTTTTCAACTGCGCGAGAAGAAGAGTCAGAAACTGATCCTTCCCCATCATCGCCTCTTTTCTAGCTTTGCTTGCCGCCGTTGTTGCGCTTGCGCCAGCTGTTTGAGTACCTGTTGTTGCCGCCGTATTCATCTAAATAACCTCCTTGATTACGCGGTGACGTACACCGTGGAATTCCTTACCGCTCTTCGCGCTTCCGCTTTTTCGGAAACGATAGTCTCTTCGCTCTTTACAGCTTCAGAATCTTTAAATCCATCCAGATATGCTGCTTTTTCCCTGTAATCATCATTCGCGTTCCCGGACTGTGAAAATTTGGTCTGCTTGTCATTTATATCGACAGTTATCTCTTCCACGTTCACGCCCTGGTCTGCAAGGATCGCCTTAAGCGAGTTGATGTTTTCCTCTACGATCTTCTTTACCTGGCTGTTTTCAACTACTATCGAGCCCTTCACTATCGCGTCCTGAACAACTATTTTGATATCAACAGAGCCGAGATTCGCGGGGGTAAGGGATATTCTCGCTTCAGTTTTGTTCGGAAGAGAAAGGATCTTCGCCTTTTCAACTATCTGGTTGAATACCTTGTCGGCTGTTGTCTGCCTTGGAACGTCCCTAAGCTCTTTGGTTTGGCCCGCGGATTCAACGGTGTTTGTTAAGCCTGTCTGCGCGGCTGAACCGAGCGCGTTGCCTTTATTATCAGTGACTGTTCCCTTTGCCGCGGAGTTTTGCACCGCTCCATGGAGAGCGGTCTTGACATCTTCGACCATATTTCCGGTAGAAGAAGTATTTTGCTTGCTGTTTTCATTTACGCTGTTTTTAAATTCATCCTGCGTAACCTTGCTCTCAGCCGCCTTTCCGGAAAGGAATGGACTGTTGTTGCGTTCTTTTGTGTCGTTGCCGCTTGCCGATTTGTTTTCGATTTGGATCGACTCTATTTTCAGTTCGCTTGCAAGCGCGTCAGCCTGTTCGGTCGATAGATCGAGGAGCTTTGCAAGCTTTTCCGTTGCGTCGGCGCCTGCGACCAACTCTGCGTCAGTTTGTATGTCCATCTGTGAGGCGATCAATTCATTGAGATCTATCGTCTCGCCGTTTTGAAGGACGGCCATGAGTGAATTATTCGAATTTTTATCTATCTGAATTTCAACTTCGGCAAGTTCCTGAACGGAAATCCCCAGGAGTGCTGAGAGTTTTGATAGCTGTTCGTCGCTCAGATTGAGCTTTTCTGCAAGTTCTGCCATTGTGATCGTTTTTTTGTCAACACTCTTTACCGCTTCGGTGGCGGTATTTTCTGTATTGGATGTTTCCGACACAGTCTTTACATCCTCTCCCTGCGGGTTCACGGTTTCGGTTTGAGCATTATTTTCAGTTGCTGGGCTGTTTTCGGATTTTTCGATTACGCTTTTTGCTCTCTCCATGACCGATCTTTTAGGATCAATGTTTCTGCTCTTGTGTGTGTTTTCAGAAGAGGTCTTGGGTTTTACCGATTCCCTGGCTTCTAACCTGTGGTTTGCGGAGCTTTCCAGCGAGTTTTCGAAAACTGCCTGGAAGCTTTCGTTTGCATTGCTCTTCCCCATGCTGTTGCTGAATAAACCGGCCTGCTGGGCAACACCCATGAACATGTTTAAATCAACTTTCATATCCTGTTTCATAAATTCCTCTTTAGTTTTTCGTTTCGTTAGCCGAATATATAAACAACGTCTGTGCCAATTCCATAACAGGCAAAAAAACAATAAGATATCTGCTCACGTCTCTTAATACAGGCAGATGAAATGAGGAAAAAGTTGCCTCCGGGGGCAAAAAATACCGTTTCTGGCCTCCTTTCCCACTATGCCAGGGAGTTTTTGCCTACCCCACCACCTGGTCGATATTCATGCTTCTTTGGCATGAGAATTTCACTTGCTGATGTATACAGTTGTAAAGCTGGCTTTTTGACGAATTTGGCATTTTTTCGGGTGAAGGACAAGTGTGATTAGAACATGGTATCTAACGCATTGAAATATAAAGATATATATAAAAACACAAATTAGGCACGTTGATTGCTTATTAATAAGGAAGAAATGGTTTTTTATAGGAATTTTGACGGTAATGAATATATTTGGACTTGAATCAAGGGCGCTTAAGGTTGCGGAGCGGTCGCTAGACCTGGTCTCGAAGTCGACCATGGCGGTAACCTCCAATATTGCCAATAGCGAAACGCCCGGATATACGGCGATGAAAGTGGAATTTGAAAAGAATTTCGACCGGGCTTTGAGTTCAGGGAGCAACCCGGATATTGGAAGGGGCGGGATGTTATTAACGGATCCAAAACATATCCCGCTTTCAGGAATTGAAGATGTTCAGGGAATGGTAGATTCGGTAAAGACGGGCGAAAGGATAGACGGAAACACGGTAAACCTCGACGAAGAGATCACCGCGCTAAAGGAGCTCAACCTGAAGTACTCGCTTTACAGCAATATTTCGGGCATGGAGCTAGGCAGGCTGAAAGAAGCCATTAAATAACGAAATTGATTTATTAAGAATAAGGAGAAACCGCAATGGATCTATTAACCGCAATGAAAATAAGTTCTTCAGGTTTAAGCGCACAGCGGACGAGGATGAATGTGGTTTCAAGCAACCTCGCAAACGTGAACACCACACGGACGCCTGAAGGGGGTCCATACCGCAGGAAACAGGTGATGATGGGCGCCGTCCCGGTGGAGCAGAACGGTTTTCAAAAGGTCTTGTCGAGCGAGATAAGCGAGCCGAAGGTTCTTGGGATCGAAGAGGACCAGAGTGAATTCCAAAGGGTATACGACCCTTCGCATCCCGACGCGGATGACAAGGGCTACGTCTATCTTCCAAATGTAAATGTAATGAAAGAGATGGTGGATATGCTTTCTGCCACCAGGGCGTATGAGGCAAACGCGGCCGTTATTGGAAGCGTGAAGGATATGGCACAAAAGGCCATTGATATTGGAAACAGGTAAACGGGTAGAGCAGGGCGAATTAAGGAGGGAAAATGATTGACCAGTTGAGAGAAGCGCTTTTGGCTTTCATCAGAGTATTCAATGGTTTGCCTATCGGCAAACGGATAGCGCTTTCGGCCGTCGGCGTATTTATGATAGTAGGCATTCTGCTGACGGCTTATCTTTCGGGGGGGGATAATTACACTCTCCTTTACAGCAATCTTTCCCAGGAAGACACGCTTGCCGTTACCGAAAAATTGAAGGAGAGACTGGTTCCATTCAGGCTTGATAATGGCGGTAAGGTCATAATGGTATCCACAAAGAATATTTACCAGCTAAGGCTGGAGCTTGCTGGCGAAGGCATCCCTTCCGGTGGCGGCATCGGGTTTGAGCTTTTCGATCAGTCCACTTTCGGAATGACGGAGTTCATACAAAACCTGAATTTCAGAAGGGCGTTGCAAGGGGAACTTCAACGCACAATAAATTCAATCGGCATTGTAAAGTCGTCAAGGGTGCATATAGTAATTCCAAAGGATTCCTTCTTTGAAGAAGACAGGAAAAAAACTACCGCTTCTGTAGTCCTTGAACTCCGCGGAAACAGAAGACCGTCGGATGAACAGATACAGAGCATACTGAATCTGGTGGCCTCTTCTGTCGAAGGTCTTGATCCGAACAGCATCACGGTGGTCGACCACAAGGGTAACCTTTTGAGCTTCCCCGAAGAGGACAACGATGTTCACCGGCTTACCGTAAAACAGATGGAGTACAAAAGCGCGATAGAGAACAACCTCGAAAGCCGAATCCGCACAATGATAGAGCGGATATCGGGCAAAGGAAAAGTTGTGGTGCGCGTAAGCGCTAAAGTGAATTTTAGGCAGACACAGCAGACCGAAGAGATATACGATCCAAACAGCCAGGTGGCGCGGAGCGAACAGAGGCTGGAAGAGAAATCGACCGGCGCGTCGATGCCGTCTGGTATTGCGGGCGTGCAGAGCAATCTTCCTGCAGAGGCGCAGGCAGAGGCGGCTTTATCAAGGCCTGCAACAGCCAGCAAGGTAAATGAAACCGTAAATTACGAGATCAACAAGACGGTGAAGACCATAATGGAGCCGACATCGGAACTCGAAAAACTCTCCGTTGCGGTTTTGGTTGACGGAAAATATACAGAGACGCAAAATAGTGATGGAGCGATGGTGCGCACTTTCCAGCCACTTGGCGACGAGGAGAGGGCGCGAATAGACAGTTTGGTACGGTCAGCTATCGGCTTTGATCCTGCAAGGCAGGACAAGGTGACGATTGAGAGCATGCAGTTTGATACATCCGATATCATGGGTGAAATAGGAACGATGGGAACTATGGCTGAAGGCGACTTTATAATTTCGATGGTTAAATATGCCGGCGTGGGCATATTGGGAATTGTCATATTCCTCATGGTTGTCCGCCCGATAATGGGGTGGGTATCCGGTTCTACCGCGGAAGTTGAAGAGCTTAAGACCTTCCCGAAGACATTGGCAAAGATGGAAGAGGAGCTTGAAAACCTCATCATCAAGGAGGAGTCGGCTGTTCCGTTCAAGGAGAGGGTTTCCCAGCTTGTTGCTGAGAATCCCGAAGCCGCGGCAAATCTTGTAAGGGCATGGCTGAAAACCAGAGGGTGATAAAGGAATAAAAGATGGCGAAAAAACAGGACAGGATAGCGCAGCTCTCCGGCCCGGCAAAAGTGGCCGTATTGATGGTCGCTCTCGGTGACGAGCTGGCAGCGAAGGTTCTAAACGGTTTGGATGAAAAAGAGGTCAGTCAGGTCGGTAATCAGATGTCCTTCATGGAAAGCGTTACCCCTCCGATGATAGAAGGAGTTTCAAAGGAGTTTTTCGAATCTCTTGAAGGTGGGGAAGGGGGCGTTCTTCGCGGAGGCTCCGATTTCCTTCGGAAGATGCTTTTGCGGAACATGGATCCTGACAAGGTGAACGAGCTTCTCGGAAGAATTACCGCCAGCGGCGGAACGGAAGAGTTGTCGGGCGGCCTTGAAGCGGTGCGCCATCTTGAGCCGAAGATACTTGCCGGCTTTTTGAAGAGCGAACATCCGCAGACAATAGCGATAATTCTCGCCCATCTTGATGGGAGCATGGCGGCAGAAACGCTAAAACTGCTTCCTGAACGTTTCCAACCGGAGGTAATTTTACGGCTTGCCACTCTCGACAGGGTAGGGCCGGGCGTTCTAAAGGATCTTGATACTGCGCTTGCGGTGGAGTTTCAAACTACTGGTGCCGCTGAAGGGAGCCAGCTTGGCGGTGTTGAGAAGTGCGCTGAAGTAGTCAACGCTCTCGACCATAATCTTGAAGTCACCATCCTTTCGGAGATTGAATCGACGCACCCCGAGCTTGCGGAAAATATCAGACAGCTCATGTTCGTCTTCGAAGATCTTAGTTCGGTGGATGATCGGGGCATGCAGACCATTCTCAAGGAAGTTAATAACGAGGATCTTATTCTTGCTTTGAAAACTGCATCCGATTCGTTAAAGGAGAAGATATTCAACAACATGTCCAAGCGCGCAGCAATGATGATGCAGGAAGACCTTTCAGCTATGGGGCCTGTGAAACTGGCCGATGTTGAAAAGGCTCAGCAGTCGATTATAAGAACCGTAAAGGGCCTTGAAGAGGAAGGAAAGATAGTCCTCGCGGCGGGAGGAGAAGAGCTTGTCTAGCAGAAACAAAAGGGTATCTTCGGATTCCACATATTACGCAAGGGTTTATCCCACTCCCGAAGAGGGTATATTCAAACCGTTCGGTCTTGGCCGTTTCGAGGAAGTCGAAGTTGAACGCCTGGAAAAGAAGGTCATTGCCCAAAGGGAGTTCAAGCCGGAGTTTGAAGGGAGAAAGGAAAAGGAGTTCATTCTCGGTGGATTCGAGTTTGAATACCACGGCGGTTATCAGATAGACCAGCTCCTTAAAAAGGTTGAAGACGAGGCAGAGGCGATGATGAATGAGGCCAAGGCGAGGGTCGAAAGCATCGAATCGGAAGCAAGGGAAAGGGGCTATAACGAAGGTTTTGAAAAAGGGAGAGCGGACGGCTACAAGGAGGTCGAGTCTCTCATGGAATCGATAAGCAACTCGATAAAACTCCTTGAAGGCGAAAGGGAGGCTTTTTTCAATAAATCGGAAAAGGAAATGGTGGATCTGGTCGCCCTCACCGCTTCGGAGGTTATCGCTGGAGAGATAAAGACCGGCCCCGAAGTCATAAAGAACATAATCCGTGATACGGTGAAAGACGTCCATTCAAGACAGCAAATCACAATAAAGATGAATCCCGCCGATCTCGGTTTGGCAAAGGACCTTTCCGGAGAGCTGATACAAAGTTTTGAGGCTATAGAAGGGGTGAGCCTTGTAGGCGATCCTTCCATAACAGCGGGCGGCTGTGTTGTGGAAACAAACATTGGAGTGCTTGATTCAACACTCGAAAACAGGCTGATGTCCATTTACAAGGACCTTCGCCAGAAAGTATATCTGTGAGCAAGGAAATAGATTTTTCAAAATTCAAAGAGGCTGTTCGCGGCGCAAAAGAAGCCACGCATGTCGGCAAAGTTACAAGAATAGTAGGTCTTGTTATAGAAGGTGAAGGCCCGGATGTACCCCTGGGGTCGGTTTGCAGGATATTTCCGCGTGACGGTAGCAAACCGATCGAGGCGGAAGTTGTAGGTTTCCGTGAGGACAGGGTTTTGATGATGCCTCTTTCGGCACCGGGCGGGCTAAGTCCAAATTGCAGAATTGAGGCAAAGCAGTCCAGGGCCTCGATAAAAGTTGACGATTCAATTCTTGGAAGAGTTCTTGACGGGCTTGGAAATCCTATCGACAACAAGGGGCGCCTCACATGCGAGAATGAAATGCCTCTCTATGCAGAGCCTATAAATCCGCTGCAAAGAAAAAGAATTAAAGAGCCTATTGATCTTGGAGTTAAGGCCGTCAACGGGCTTTTAACGGCAGGCCGCGGACAGAGGATCGGTATTATCGCCGGCACAGGCGTAGGCAAGTCGGTACTTCTGGGGCAGATGGCGCATTTTACCGACGCGGATGTAACCGTGATAGGTTTCGTCGGAGAGCGTGGAAGAGAAGTAAGGGAATTCATTGAGAAAAATCTCGGTGAAGAGGGGATGAAGAAGACTGTAATAGTTACAGCAACGTCTGACAATACGCCGCTCGTAAGACTTCGCGCGGCGTACACTGCCACTGCGATAGCGGAATATTTTCGCGAAGAGGGGAAGGATGTCCTTCTCATGCTTGATTCACTTACGCGATTTTCAATGGCGCAAAGGGAGATAGGGCTTTCGATCGGCGAGCCCCCTGCAACAAAGGGTTATCCGCCGTCTGTGTTCGCTTTGTTGCCGAGACTTCTCGAACGAGCGGGCACAAAAGGTGATGAACAAGGTAGCATCACCGGGATCTACACGGTTCTAGTGGAGGGAGATGACCTTGCGGAGCCGATAAGCGACGCCTCTCGCGCCATTCTGGACGGGCACATTGTTTTATCAAGAAGCCTTGCTTCTCGCGGGCATTTCCCGGCGGTGGACGTTCTCGGTTCCATCAGCAGGGTCATGGTTGACGTCGTTCAGCCGGAGCATATGGGAGCGGCCATGAAACTTAGAAAACTTGTCGCGGTTTACAAGGACGCGGAGGAACTTATTAATATCGGAGCCTATGTTAAAGGTTCCAATCCTGAAATAGACAACGCCATAAACAAAATGGGAAAGATAAACTTGTTTTTACAGCAGGGGATGCACGAAAAATCTACTTTACAGGAATCGATCACCGGCCTGATGGGGATAGTGTAAATGTATAAATTCAAACTGGCTCCACTACTCAGGCACAGGAAAAGGCAGGAAGACGAGAAGATGCGCGAGATGTCGGTGATAAACAGGAAAATGGTGATCAACACCGAGCTGTTGCATAAACTCACCGAGGGAAGGGAGAGCGAGCTGGACAAGTTCACGCAAGCGAGCGGAACGGCTCACAACGTGGCGCTACTTAGGGTTTACCAGGATTTTCTAGCGGGGAGGGACTCCGATATCCTGCACAAAAAGATGGAGTTACGCCAAGTTGGCGAACTGCTTGAAAAGAAGCGGAGCGAGCTGGCTGAATATGTAAAAAGACGACGAGTGTTGGAGATCCTGCGCGACAGGCAGGAGGAAGAGTACAACCTTGAAGCGGAGAGGCGCGAGCAGAAGGAGCTCGACGATATTTCAAACCAGCTATTTCTGCGGGAGGCATGGTGATAAAAAGATTTTTTCTGATCATACTTCTGGTGAAGGCATCTCTTGTGCTGTTTCTTCTTTTTGGAGGGGAAGATCTGCTTCCGGAAGCATCCGCACAGAATGAAGGAGCCTCTGCCCAAACTCCCCAGGAGAAACTCAAGCTGGAACTTTTCGAGGAGATGAAAAAGAAACAGGAAGAACTCGACAAGAGAGAAGAGATGTTAAACCGCAGAGAGGACAGGACCCGCGCCCTCGAGCTTGATATGAGCAAAAAAATAGACGAATTGAAAAGATTGCAGGTAAGGATAGACGACCTGATAAGGATGAGGGACGATTTGGAGAAAACCAATGTTGCGAATCTTTCAAAAACATACTCAATGATGGCCCCAGATGAGGCCGCGGCGAGATTGAAAACTATGGATAGAGCAATTGCCCTTCAGATAGTCGGACAGATGAAGAGTAAAAATTCAGCGAGAATACTAAGCAGCCTTGACCAGGCGACCGCGACCGAATTTTCCGAACAGCTTGCGAAAAGAAGATTTGAATAGACGCCTGAAGAAAAATCTTTTCAGCGCTGGTAGAAATTTGATATTCGCGTGAAAAGTTGATAAAACATATCCCATGGCAACAAGCGAGGATAGTTTGGAAAAAAAGGTTGAGAGAGTGTTTTCCGACGAGGAAAACAGGAGAGTTGACGGGATTCTTTACCGGGAGCTGGATTTTGGCGGAATGACCACCCAGTTTCTGTTGCATATCGTCTCATCAGGGGTGATTATCAGCGACAAGAATATTGAGCCCCTCATGGAGTACATGGAAAAGCACGGCCCGAAAGGAAACGCCTGACATAGTTCGGCGGCTCCTTTGGCCCTGTAATCCCTGTTCCCCCTTTCTTTATCGCAATCTCGGCAGGAGAATAATGTGCGTAGCGCAGGGGTAACCTGTTGTATATATAGGTGATATCCTGATCTATGAGTGCTGATGGTTAAACATATTCAGAACTTTTCCGGATATTCACTAATATTGGTCTCCGCTCTTCAACCTTTGCCCCTAAGTAGGATATCCCATTCTTTTTGGATGAAAAAAAAGTATAATACCCACTTTAATTTTCGGGAGAGTGATGACATATAAAAAACGGACGCACAGTTGCGGAGTTCTTGGAGCGGGCAACGTAGGCGACAAGGTTACTTTAAAGGGTTGGGTTGCCACCAGGCGCGATCACGGGGGGCTTATCTTTATTGACCTTCGCGACAGGGAGGGTATCACCCAGGTGGTGCTGAATCCCGAGATCGATCAGATAGCACACCAGAAAGCGCATGAGATACGCTCGGAATATGTTCTGGAGATAACCGGAAATGTTTCAAAGCGACCCGAAGGGACGATAAATAAAAATCTGAAGACCGGAGAGATAGAGATCTACGCTGAAGAGCTGGTTATCCTGAACAGCTCGAAGACCCCTCCGTTTCCGCTTGAAGAGGCTGAAGAGATTGGCGAGATGATGCGCCTTAAATACAGGTATCTCGATCTCAGGCGAAAGAAGATGCAGGAAAACATCGAGTCCCGATCAAGGCTCGTGCGAATAATAAGGAATTTTCTCGATTCAATGGGATTTCTCGACATCGAAACGCCGATGCTTACGAAAAGCACTCCAGAAGGTGCGAGGGACTATCTTGTCCCGAGCAGACTCTACGCCGGGAAGTTTTTCGCGCTTCCGCAGTCCCCTCAGCTTTTCAAACAGCTTTTGATGGTTTCCGGTTTCGAGCGTTACTACCAGGTCGCGAAATGTTTTCGCGACGAGGATTTGCGCGCCGACCGCCAGCCAGAGTTTACCCAGATAGACATGGAGGTTTCATTCCTTTCGAGCGGAGAGATCCTCGATCTGATCGAAGAGATGTTTGTTTTGATATTCAAGGAGATGAAGAACGTAGAGATAAAGAGGCCGTTCCCCAGGATATCCTGGCACGATGCGATGCTGAAATACGGCAAGGACGCGCCCGATACAAGGTTTGAAATGTTTATCAGCGATATCTCCGGGCTTGCCGATGAATCGGAGTTCAATGTTTTTAAAGGGGCGCTGAAAAGCGGCGGAGTGGTTCGCGGTCTTGCCGCACCCGGCATCACGGAATACAGCCGGAAGGATATGGACGACCTCACCGAAGAGGCAAAGACGTATGGCGCGAAGGGTCTGGCGTGGGTGAAGATAATGCCGGACGGCGCATATAATTCCCCGATAACGAAATTCTTTCCCGGTGACCTGCTCGATCGTATTAAGGAAAAGCTCGGCGCGAAAAATGGCGATACAATGCTCTTCCTTGCCGATAGCGAGGAGGTTGTCTGCGCGGGGCTTGCCCATATACGCCTGCTGATGGGGAAGCGCAACGGCCTGATGGATGATTCCGTTTTCGCCATGACATGGGTTGTAGATTTTCCGATGTTCCAATGGGACGAGACCGAAAAGAGGTTCAACGCCATTCATCATCCTTTCACCACGGTCAAGCCGGAGCATAGGGAACTGCTGAAAACAGATCCGAAAAAGGCGCTTACAGACGCATATGACATAGTTCTCAACGGGAGCGAGGTCGGTGGAGGCTCGATACGTATACATGATATGGAATTACAGAAAGAGGTCTTTTCGATACTCGGCATTGGTGATGAAGAGGCAAAAGAGAAGTTCGGCTTCCTGCTCGACGCTCTTGAATACGGCGCCCCGCCGCACGGAGGTTTGGCTCTCGGTCTCGACAGGCTCGCCATGATCATCACAGGTTCCCAGTCCATTCGCGACGTGATCGCCTTCCCGAAAACGCAACGCGCTCTTGATCTGATGGTAGACGCACCTTCGCCTGTCTCGGACAGGCAGTTAAAGGAGCTCTCGTTAAAGACCACTATCAAACAGGCATAGCGGTATCGACATGGATCACCTGAATCCGGCAGGAGAGGTAAAGACAAGGTTCGCGCCAAGCCCTACAGGGACGCTACATCTCGGCGGAGCGCGCACCGCCCTTTTCAACTGGCTCTATGCCCGAAACAGAAAAGGGAAGTTCGTCCTCAGAATAGAGGATACCGACACCGAGCGTTCCACCCGTGAATCTGTGGATGAGATACTCGAATCGATGAAGTGGCTCGGCCTTGACCACGATGAAGGCCCCTATTTTCAGAGCGAGCGCACCGGCCTATATTCTGAAAAGGTTGATACGCTCTTGAAAGAAGGTAAAGCGTATCGCTGTTATTGCACAAAGGAGGAGCTGGACGCCAAGCGCGAAGCGATCCAGAAGGCGGGGGGCAAACCGCTGTATGACAGGAAATGCAGGGAGCTGGGCGAAGGGGATGTCTCAAAGCCTCATGTGATACGTTTCAAAATGCCGCTTAAAGGGAGCACCGTTTTTATCGATTCCCTGCGGGGCGCGGTTGAAGTCGAGAATTCGGAGATGGACGATTTCGTAATAAGACGCACGGACGGCGGTGTGATCTACAATCTTGTTGTCGTTATCGACGACGCCGAAATGGGAATAACAAACGTCATACGGGGGGACGACCATATTGCGAATACGCCAAAGCAGGTGAATCTGTATAAGGCGTTCGGATATCCGGTGCCGGAGTTCACTCACGTTTCGATGATCCTCGGTAAGGACAAGAAGAGGCTGAGCAAGAGGCATGGAGCCGATTCGGTTCTGGCCTTGCGCGACTCCGGGTACGTGAGCGACGCGCTTGTAAACATGCTAGCAAGGCTTGGCTGGAGCAGTGGCGATCAGGAGGTATTCTCCCGCGAAGAGATAGTGGATAAATTTTCTCTGGCGAACATCACCATGTCGTCCGCGGTTTTCGATATGGAAAAGCTTCTGTGGCTGAACGGTCAGCACATCATGCGCATGGATGATGGCCGGCTGGCGGACGAGGCGTTGCCGTTTGTGAAAAAAAATCATCCGAACGCCGACCGGGAATCGCTGATAAAGATCCTCCCGCTCCTAAAGGAGCGCGCGAAAACGCTTGTCGATCTTGCGGATGGAGCGGAATTTTATTTTGCCAACGAAGTCGTTGTAGACAAGGGCGCAAGGGAAAAGTTCCTGACAGCCGCGCACCTCCAGTATCTGAAGGATGTTGCGGAGCTGATTGAGAAGCATGGCGTTTCGGACGCCGAGGTGTTGAATGGCGAGTTCAAGAATCTTGCCGAACGAAATTCCACAAAGATGAAGGATATCGCGCAGCCGGTACGCGTCGCCCTCACGGGGAAGACGGTCTCTCCGGGGATATTCGAAATGATGTCGATCATCGGCAAGGATGAATCGTTGAAGCGAATACGTGCTTTGCTGTAATATCTGATTGCGATAGTTCATTTCGCATATGGTTTTTTCGGAGCGATTTGTATGCCGGATTGGCGCGGAAAAGAATCCGTACGAGCTCTCCAGAGCGAGGGGTGGAGATGGTAGTATCAGAGATCGAATATCAAATTGTTCTTCTCTTCTGCATCGAGGAATATTTCGAACCTGAAATGGAAGATGAGCTTTCCATCATTGTGCCGGATGTAATCTCTGAATATAACGGGAGTGTTCTGGAGATGAAAGTTAACCGGGATTACCTGTATGTACACTTCAGGTCATCCCCGGATCACTCCCCTTCGGAGGTAGCGCGGGGTCTTGCCTTGCTCACTTCAGCCAGGCTTATAAACCTGCATAATGGATTGAAAGGGTACGAGACCGTTTTTAGGCCGGATTTTTGCGTTAAAACCGGGGAAAAAATGGGAGAGTATGAAATAGAAGATTTTATGGCAATTGCGAAATCGAGACTTTGATTAAACCCGAAAATAGGTATATAATGTTACGAAAGAATAAACTATTGTTACGTTAACTTTAACCTGCAAACATGGGGCAACTAAATGGCAAGTAAAAAATTCGCCGACTTGGGAAACATAAAGGCGTTTCTCGGTCACGGCACAGAATTCGAGGGTCTTCTCAGTTTTGAAGGTACGGTTCGTCTTGACGGAGTTTTTAAAGGTGAGATCCAGTCAGCCGACTGTCTGATTATCGGCGATACCGCGAGGGTTGAGGCTGAGGTTAACATAGGCCGTCTTGTTGTAATGGGGAGACTGCAGGGCAACGTGAGGGCCAGCGACAAGGTGGAGATTTCTTCCACGGGCAATATCGAAGGTGATATCGTCACACCGATAATCATGATTGAGGAAGGGGCAAATCTTGAGGGTAGCATCCACATGCACAGTCAACAGCCTGCCACATCGAAACCTCAAAAGGAGACGCTTATAAAAACTCAGTCTTCTCAGGCGGAAGAGAGTATCAACTGACCCGGATAGATATCCTGGCGGAGTAAAGATTCCCGCCCTGTCCGCTACTTTGTATTCTGTTTGCCGTGCGGCAGTTTCTTTTTATCCCAGCTGAAAAACCACTTTGTAAGAGGTGGTAAAGCCATTAGTATGGTCATGAATTTGATTTTGCGCCCGTAGCTCAGCTGGATAGAGCATCTGACTTCGGATCAGAGGGTCGGGAGTTCGAATCTCTCCGGGCGCGCCATTTTTCAATTTGCGTATTTTCCCCGCCATAGATATGCCGGATAGGGAATTCGAACTTTTCATAACTTGAAATTTGGCGCGGTCGGTTCCGCATCGCCAAATTTTTCATGGTTTTAAATCCGGTTAAATAGTTATAAACTCACTCCTAAGGGTCTCTTTCGTGGATTGTAGGAGTGGAAATGATTAAAAAGATTCCGGTGGAACAGTTGAAGCCTGGGATGTTCGTCCATGATTTCAACTGCGGGTGGCTTGACCATCCGTTCCTTAAAAATGCGGTTCTCATCAAAAACGACTCCATGATCAAAAAAGTCATTGAGGTAGGCATAAGGGAAGTCTATATCGACGCATCAAAAGGCCTTGATTCGGGAGAAGCGCCTCTCAAGGAGGAAGAAGACAAAAAAACAGCGGCGTCCGTAAAAAGAATAGTCGATGAATATCCGCAGGTGGAGAACCTCGTTCCTATGATGCAGGAGATAGAAAAGGCGGCGGAGATAAAGGAAGAGGCCAAAAAGGCGATCACCGGCGTGATGGAAGACTTGCAGGCGGGCAAGGAGCTTGAAAAAGAGAAGATAGACCTTGTAGTCGAGGAGATGGTCGAATCCGTCATAAGGAACAAGCATGCGCTGACCAGCCTCAGCCGGGTGAAAAAGAAAGACGAATATACATATATGCACTCTGTGAACGTATCGATACTGATGATATCGTTTTGCAGAACCATGAAGATGAGCAAGTCTGATATCGCGGTTTTCGGAACCGGAGCCTTGCTGCATGACATAGGGAAGATGAAGGTCTCTCAGGCACTCCTTAACAAGCCTTCCAAGCTGACGGATGATGAGTTTGCGCAGATGAAAATGCATGCGGTATACAGCGGGGAGATACTGACGGAGACGGGCGATTTTTCTCAGAAGGCTATTGACGTCGCTTCACAGCATCACGAAAGGTTCGATGGTACCGGATACCCAAAAGGGTTGAAGGGGGACAAGATAAGTCAGGGGGGGCAGATGTCCTCGATAGTAGATGTTTACGATGCCATCACCTCGGACCGATGCTACCATACCGGAATGGACCCTTCGGAGGCATTAAAGAAGATATTTGAGTGGAGCAAATACCACTTTGATCCGAAACTTGTGCAGTACTACATACGGAGCGTGGGGATATATCCTGTTGGTACGCTTGTCAGGCTCGAAAGTGATTACCTGGCAGTTGTTATGCAACCGGGAGAAGAGGATTTAACGAAGCCAAAAGTGAAGATCATTTATGATGTTGACCGGGATTGGCCGGTAGAGCCGAGGGTCCTTGACCTGGCAAAACCTGCCGTTGGCGTTTCGACCCAGGACAGGATCGTTTCAACTGAATCACCGCTGAAATGGAAAATCAATCCGCTGAAATATATCGATTTTCTGAATCAATAGCCTAATCAGTTCATGCAGGTCGCATGGTAATGACTGTTTTATTACAAACTAAACTGCACTGCCGGCAAGATACCGCTCAAAAGCTCTTTTGCCACGCCTTGCTCTTGCGGGATTTCCAGGGTGCTGAAACGCATAGACAACGCTGTAAATATACTTCAGCACAAAGTTCAGTATTTTGTAATACGGTATTTCCCGTAATGTTTGTCGTATATCAAGCACTATCTTCAGCGCTGGTGAGATAAAGCTAGACAAAGTCATAAGCAACACATAGTTGATAACACCCAAACTATGGGTTATTTCCATCTCATTTGATCCCTTATCAGTTCTAACGCTCTCTTTTCCCTGAGGCCCGATTTTACTACAAATTTCTTCTGTGACAACCGGCAAATTGTCATCATGGTAGCGAGGCCCCTTTTTTGCCTCAATTCCAGAAAGATCTATTATTTCAACTTTTAACATTTCGGTTGTTTTCATAAACACCCCTATTGGTTTTAAGTATTTATATCTTCTTTGTTCCTATGATCTCTTTTCGGTATTTTCGATAATAACTAAAGGGTTGCAAAGTACGTGCCACAGTTGAAGACATTGTATGTCATTGATAATATAGGGCAATTATTTTCAGATTCAAAAGAATGACGGTATATTCTATTTTTTCTGACTATTTTCAAATGTTTACGAAATCATTAATTAAAGGATCATGTTTATATATTGATGCCAGTAGCCAAATATGTTGCTAGTGGTTTGAATATTAAATAAAAACCACTTTTTTCAGCTCGGGAGCGCTAGTTTGCTGCGAGGTCGAACCTGTCTACTTCATGCGAAAAAGGATTGTTGATTCTGTGAATATGGTTTGCCAAAGCCGGATATTTTGCCGCTACATGCGCGATTACAACCTGTTGGCGCATGGCTTTTGCCTCCAATTCGATCTTCCTTTTGATCTCCTTTGAAGTTCCGTTCCCGCTAAGTTCGACTAGCTGAGTCAGTTTTACAAGTTCGAGAAATTCATTTTCGTTTAGCATTTTATCACCTCATCCTTTTTATCGGTTATTGGCAACCGACGCATAAATTATTCTAGTTACTTCTTCTCATGCCCGTTGTAATTGCATACACCGTACCAAATTTACCCAGGTAAATGCCTATAAAAAACAATATCTTACGATAGTGATTCTGAGTATCTGTTTATTTTCTTGCGGGGTATCTACAAATGTTGATGGTTTGATGCGGTCATACAAATAATCTCGTCCGCATGGCAGATTATGATTGTCCGGCTTTATTTTTAGCGGATACCGGTATTTACCCGATCTGGGTTACGCATCCTTCCCACCATCGGCAACCGATTTTTTGGCATCCTCTGTTCTGTTTGTAGCAGTCGTTATGGCCATTTAAGAGTTGGAGTTTTCTGATTTTGTCAGGATTTTTCTGGGCCCATTCAATTGTATGTCTCCAGCTATCTTGACCTTTTTCGGTAGTATTTAGCATAGCCACCTCTTTCCTATTGTGTATATCGGTTAATTTTGCTTCCACCTTTATTTTGCAGACTTTATGCCAAAGATAAGCGGTTTATCATATTGATATATAAAGAGATAAATCGGCATATTTCCGGTTTAAAGGTGATTTTGCACAAAATCATAACAAATGCAAAAGTAGGATAAAAAACCAATTTTCATTGGCAATACAGGCGGGAACTGCGCGTTATCCGCCGATCGAGGCCATCCCTTTTCCGGTAGTAGTCATGGAGTCCGTTTCCAGTCCATGTCCGCGCGGTTTGCAGAGTATTGCTTCGCTGAATTTTTCAAGGAACCAGCTGTCCTCCATTTGTTCCCTCAGACCGTATGCCAGGTCAATCTCGCTATCTGAAAAGAGGCATGATCGAAGGCTCCCTTCCGCTGTCAGCCGCAAGCGGTTACAGCCATCACAGAATTTCTCGGTCATCGGGGAGACGAAGCCGATCTTCCCGGTTCCACCCCCTAACTTGAAAACTTTTGCAGGGCCATTATGCTTGCCATAATTCCCATCCGGCATAAGCTCGTATTTCTCACGGATCAATCTTTCAATATCACGATTCGGCAGCTTCTCCTTCCCGTTCCAGAGGCGGTTGTGAGCTGTCGGCATCATTTCAATAAACCTTATTTCCACCGGCAGTCTCCTTGCCAGTTCAGCGAATGCGGGGATCTCGTCATCGTTGAATCCTTTTATGCCGACGACATTGATCTTTACCGGAAAGATATCTTCTTCGCAGATCTTTTCTATTGAGTCGAGCACCTTTCCTAGAACATCCGAGCCCGAAAGCTCCTTCATCCGGTCTGTTTTCAGGGTATCAAGTGAAATATTAATCCTGTCGAGACCGGCTCTTTTAAGTTCGCCGGCCATTTTCCCCAGGAGTACGCCGTTCGTAGTAAGCGTTACCTCCTCAATACCGCTTATATTTTTGATATCCCTTACCAAAGTGACGATCCCCTTGCGGATAAGGGGTTCACCGCCGGTAAGGCGGATTTTCCTTACACCGGCGCCACTGAAAATTCTTATAAGCCGGGTGATTTCCCTTATCGTAAGGATGTCCCCCTGAGGGTAGATGTTCTGCCCGGACGGCATGCAATAGGCACATTTCAGGTTGCACCGGGGGGTCACCGATACGCGCAGATATGACACGCTTCTCCCGTATTGATCCTTCTGCTCATTCATGAAATATATCCATTGCCTTCTTTAATCTGTAAAATGTTTCGCATGAAGATATTGTACTTTGCATCGCTCCGCGAGCATCTTGGCCGCTCAGAAGAGTATTTCACCATAGATACAAAAACAACCGTTAAGGTTTTTTTCATGGAGAATATTTCGGGCAGGGTAAAGGGGCTAAACCCGGAAAAATTTCTCTACGCGATCAATGAGGAGATGGCAGATGCCGACGCGGAGCTTTCAGACGACGATACGCTCGCTATCATGCCCCCTCTGTCGGGCGGTTCCCGCGAATGACAAGGATTCAGCAGGACGATTTTTCTATGGACAGGGAGATCGCCCTCTGTCTCGGCGACAGGAGGGACGCCGGTGGTGTGGCAACCTTTGTCGGAATAGTTCGCGACATATCGAAGGACAAAAAGATCTTGAAAATTGAATTTTCTCATTATGGCGCGATGGCCGACAAGGAGCTTGCAGGGGTGCGCCGAACCGCGATGGAAAGATTCGACATAATCAATCTGTCGATAGTTCACCGCGTTGGCACTCTTTTCCCAGGCGACAGAATTGTCGGCATCGCCGCCGTCGCGCGCCACAGGGGACCTGCCTTTGAGGCTTGCGAGTTTGCCATTACGGAGCTGAAAAAAAAAGTTCCTATCTGGAAAAAGGAATTTACAGAAGAGGGCGAAGAGTGGGTCGAAGAGACGCCGTAAAGCAAGTTCAAATTTAATAGGATTGGATAAATGAAAAAGGAAAGATTGATGGCCCATGCCCGCGCAGTCTCGCTGATGCTCGGTAGAGTTCCTCTTATCGCAACGGAAAATATCTCATTGAACTGCGCGGAGGGGAGAGTTCTTCGCGAAGATATCAGGTCCGACAGGCCGCTCCCCCCCTTCAACCGCTCCGCCATGGACGGCTACGCTGTCAAGTATTCGGATCTTTCCGCAGGAAGAAAGATATTCAAACCGGTGGGGATGATCGAAGCAGGTTCAAACTTTTTAGGGAAACTGCAAAAGGGTGAGGCAATAAAAATAATGACAGGCGCGCCGGTACCCGATGGGGCCGATATGGTGGTCAAGGTAGAACATTCAAAACTCTCGGGCAAGCATGTCGAGCTGATCGAGACAAAGCCGGAAAGATGGCTGAATGTACACCGCCACGGCTCGGATACGAAAAAAGGGGCCGTTGTCATGAAGTCGGGGACGGAGTTGTCGCCGTTGAACCTAAGCGTCGCCGCATCCGTAGGCGCGGTGAAGCTAAAGGTGTCGAAAAAAATAAAAATCCTGGTTGTCACTACCGGTAATGAGATAATCTCCCCGTCGGCATCGCCAAAACCATCACAGGTGCGGGATAGCAATGCGAGTTTTCTCCACGCCCGATTTTCATCTCTCAATCTTGTCGAGGCCGATTTCAAGGGGCCTATCAGAGATGAACCCGGTTTGCTGGAGAAAACTTTCAGAAATGGAATTGAGAAATACGACATGCTCATCGTCACCGGCGGAGTTTCGATGGGGGATTCGGATTTTACTCACGGCCTGATGGAGAGAATAGGTGTAAGCAAGGTTTTTCATCGCCTTGCGATAAGACCGGGGAAGCCTGTCTGGTTTGGCGCCAGGGGGAAGAAGGTTGTATTCGGCCTTCCGGGAAACCCCGTTTCCGTTTCGGCGACATTCCATGAGTTCGTACTGCCGGCGATCCGCAGGATGTCGGGGATGGAAAGAATTCTCCCCTTCTCGGTGCGCCTCCCACTGGCTGTGGATGTAAATAAGAAAAACGGTCTAAAGGAGTTCCGCGTGGGGAATATTTCTGCGGACAGTACGTCCGTTGCGCCCGTGAAAAGCTACAAGGGGTCGGGTGATTTTTATTCGGCTTCTTTCAGCGACGGCCTTATAGTTTTTCCAGAAGAATCCCGCCTGTTCAAGAGCGGGGAAGTGTTGGAATTTCATCCATGGCGATTTTGAAAGATCGCTTTCCCCCCAGACTGGGATTCTGCGGATACAGCGATTCTGGCAAAACCACTCTTATTGAAAAGCTGATCCCCGCGCTTGCGTCGGCAGGGTTGACTGCGGGCTATCTGAAGCACGACGCGCACAGGCTCGATGTCGACAGGGAGGGGAAGGATACATGGAGAATATATAAGGCCGGAGCCTCGGTCGTCGCCGCCAATTCTGAAGAGGAGACATTTGCGCGCACGTCATCAGTTATGGATGGTTCGATCTTCGCTGGTTGCGACCTGGTGATAGTTGAAGGCTTCAAGAATGCGGAGTGGGACAAGTTCTGGGTTCACCCGTATGACGGCGATTCGGGAAATATGCCGAACCTTGTTAATGTGATAGGGGAGATAGGGGGAGGCGGATTTCGTCACGACGATGTTACGGCGATTGCCGGTAGAGTTGAAGAGTGGTTGCGTGGCAAGGTGTCGGACAGGGAGATCTACGGCGGACTCCTTATCGGGGGGAAGAGCGAGCGGATGGGGAGCCCCAAGTCGCTGATGGTTGCGGATGGAGTGACACTGGCGGAAAGGAATTTTGCCCTGCTGAAGGGGCATTGCGATGCTGCCTATCTACTGGGTACCGGGCCGGTTCCTGAAAATATGAAAGATGAAAAAAGGATTGCGGATCTGCCGGGTGTGGAAGGACCGCTTGGCGGGATACTCTCGGCTTCGCGTCTCGCGTCATCCGTCGACTGGCTCATCCTCGCGGTCGATATGCCGAATGTAACGGCAGAATATTTAAAAGTGATCATTGATAGCAGGGGGCCTGGCTACCGTTTCATCGGCGCAGGCAAGCGCGGCGGCGGTTTACTGGAGCCGCTCTGCTCGCTCTACTCCCCCCAGATACTGCATTGGATGGATTCCAACCGGGGTGAAGAGCTCTCTCTCAACCGGCTTTTGAAAAGCTATGGTGTGGAGGGGGATGAATCGCTCTTCGATGGCGAGATCCTTAAAAACCTAAATTCACCGGCAGACCTCTAGTATAATTTTTACATGAGCAAGGAATTCACACACCTGAGCGAAAAGGGGGAGGCAAGGATGGTAGACATCTCCGGCAAGACTGAAACCTCACGCCGGGCAGTTGCTTCGTCCTTCGTAAAGATGAGCGCCGATACTCTGAACGCCATAAGGGATGAGAAGTTGCCGAAAGGGGATGTATTTGCCGCCGCACGGATAGCCGGGATAATGGGGGCGAAGCGCGTGGCGGAGCTAATTCCCCTTTGCCATCCGCTGAACATCGATCATTGCGAAATAGTGTTTGAGATGAAGGAGGGCGGAATAGCTGTGCGCTCGGAGGTGAAGGTGAGGGGGACCACCGGCGCGGAGATGGAAGCAATAACGGCTGTATCAATCGCCGCCCTTACAATTTACGATATGTGCAAGTCGATGGAGAAGGGGATAGTGATAACCGATACGATGCTCCTTGAAAAGGATGGCGGGAAGTCCGGCAGTTTCAGGCGCAAATAGCGGATGATAAGGACAGCCATCCTTGTGGTCTCTGATACGAGAGGCGATAAGGCTTCCAATAAACCTGATCTCTGCATCCCGGCGATTGCCGGGTTTCTGAATGGGAAAGATTTCGAGGTAGTCGCCTCGAAGATCGTGAAGGACGAGATAGGCGAGATCCAGCAGGCGATAAGGGATTGGGTCGATGATAGATCGATCGACCTTGTTCTCACCTCCGGCGGTACCGGTGTTTCGCCGCGCGATGTTACCCCCGAAGCGACCAGGCCGCTCCTCACAAAGGAACTCCCTGGAGTTGCGGAGGCGATGCGCGCATATTCATTGAAGAAGACCGTCAGGGCGGTGCTCTCAAGGGCCGTTGCGGGACTTGCAGGGGATACGCTTGTAGTGAACCTCCCCGGCTCTCCGAAAGGGGCGGTGGAAAATCTCGAAGCGGTCTTTGAATCATTCGCGCACATCATTGAGAAAGGGCGGGGGGACAACAGCGACTGCGCATGAAACTCCGTCATCCCACGGGAGGAGATGAAAAAATCTTGGTCTTACGGCCGATTTCATGGTAATTTATCGCTCTTTAGAGGGGGATTAGAGGGTTGTCTTTTGTAAACAGGTTCAGACTGCGGATGAAGGAACGCCGCGCCGTAATGCCGGGTGCGAGTGAATTCAAGCAGGCGGCCATTGTTTACGTCGCCCTTAAGAGCGTCATCATCTTTCTCACCGCGAATTACATCCACTGCGCGACATGCGGGGATACCACTTTTCTAAGACAGGCTATCCACCTTATACTCTTCAGCCATTTTCTCTGGGCGGGGATGCGGTTGACGTCGCTCACCATCGGCCTTGCGTGCGTTGCCAGGGGGATAGCCTATATGGTGAACTATTTTTTCAAAACGACTTTCCTGCTATATCTTCCGATTACCGGTACGAAGCTTTCCGTGCTGAATGAAGGGGCCGCCGGGAATTCCATCTTTCTTGTAAATTCCCTTCTCCTTTTCGCGATAGCGGGGATGATATTCCGCGCAGTGAAGGCAAGGAGTTCAACTAGCGTTGAAGAGGAGCCGGAGTCGGCCCCCGTTGAGCTTCCCGCCAGATCCTTCTGACGCCTCGGCGATCAGGTTTCGTGCTCCGTAAGTTTCAGGAAGATAGCCTCCAGCTGATTTGAATCTGAATCTGCTTTCTTTTGCAGTTCGTCGACCGTACCGCTGGCGATTACCTCACCCTTTTCGATTATCGAAATCCTGTGGCAAAGCTCCTGCGCCACCGCAAGGGTGTGAGTCGACATGAAGATGGTTTTCCCTTCCTCGCAAAAGCTTCTGAAGAGGTCCTTTACAATCTTATGTCCGTGCGGATCGAGGCCGACCATCGGCTCGTCGATAATCAGATATTTCGGATGGTGTATCAGTGCGCCGGTGATAACCAGTTTCTGTTTCATCCCGTGTGAGTAGTTTTCAATAAGCTCATCGATCCGGTCGGCAAGGGAGAATATCTTCAGCAGTTCGCTCCTTTTCTGTTTCACGCTCTCCCTCGGTATTTCGTAGATGTCTAGCATGAAGTCGAGAAATTCCCTCCCAGTCAGTTTTTCATATACGAAAGGCTTGTCGGGGATAAAGCCTATCAGCTTCTTGGCTCTCTTCGGTTCTTCCTGAATGTCGAATCCGCCGATTGTGATCCTCCCCGAAGTGGGGATGAGGAGCCCAACCATCATGTTTATGGTCGTAGTCTTTCCTGCGCCGTTCGGGCCGAGGAATCCAAAACAGACCCCTTCTTCGATCGCGAAGGAGAGGTTCTTTACAGCCTTTACGCTGCCGTAATCCTTGCTGACGTTCTCGAAACGAATCATATCTAGATTATATATGACGACAGCCGCCTCTGCCGGTGCCGGTGAATCTCCCCTGCGGGCCGACAGATAGCGACGTTAGTCCAGAAGCTATCTCTCTTACGGGGAGGCGATCTCGCTGTATAATGCGGAGATGATCCGCGATCTGATATTGAAAAGCCGTTCCTATCGCCGGTTCCATCAGGAGGTGGCGGTTGGAGAGTCGACGCTTAGAGAGCTTGTCGATCTTGCGCGTCTGTCGCCTTCCGCCGCGAATAAACAGCCGCTCAAGTATGTTCTATCGCATGAGGGGGAGAAGAACGCGAAAATATTTCCGCATCTCGCATGGGCGGGGTATTTGAAGGATTGGCCCGGCCCTGAGGAGGGGGAGAGGCCGTCCGCGTATATCATTATCCTGCTCGATACGAGGATAAGTAAAAAGGTCGATTGCGATCATGGTATTGCGGCGCAGTCGATCATGCTGGGGGCCGTTGAAAAAGGATTTGGCGGGACGATAATTTCGTCCGTGAAGAGAGAGGAACTTTCCAAATTGTTGGGGCTGCCGGATTATCTGGAGATCCTTCTTGTCCTCGCGATCGGCAAGCCGAAGGAGGAGGTAGTTATAGAGGAGAGCGGCGAGCTTGGCCCCGACGGCGACATAAAATATTGGCGCGACGAAAACCAAACCCACCATATCCCCAAACGCCCTCTGGATGAGGTTTTATTTAACGATCAACTAAAAAGTTCGAGTTATTAAATTAATCCTCTGCTGTCCATAGATGAATAGTTTGCTCCATCCTTGCCATTGCTTTCGGTTTACAAAAATCAGGTACCCGTTGCGGGTGGTTCAATGCTTTCGGTTTTCTTGTGCAATTTTTCGTTTAAAGTAAATTCGGCAATTTGTTTTTTTAGATTCTCAATTGTCTCTTGTTTAAGTTTTAATTCATCCTCCGCTTTCTCCGCTTTCTTTTCAATATCATAAAGCTGGTCTTTTACTTTTTTAAGCTCGGTGTTGGCTTCTGAAAGTTGGTTTTTAAATATTTCCGCGGCATCAGTAGCTTCTTTGATTTTTAAGTCTTTTTCCGATAATGCCGCTTTCAAGTCGTTGGCTAGATTCTTGCTATTAGAAATGTTTTTGGCAAGTTCATCAATGTCTTTTTGTTTTGCTTTGTTCTTTTCAAATAACTCTTCAACCTGTTTGTTTTTAGCTTCGATTAGTTTATTGTTTTCTCTTTTATCTTTTTCGAGTTCGGCCACCTGTTGTGCGTATTGGTCTTTTGTTTGTTCAGCTATTCTAATTTTCTCTTCAATCAGCTTTCTGGCATTAGCATCTTTTTTTGAATTGGTATCCAGTTGTTCAAGTTCTCTTTTTAGGGCATGAATATTCTCATCGGACTTTTGTTTGTTTTTTTCTAGCTCAGAGATTGTTTTGGTTTTTTGGGCGTTTTCTTCCTCAAGGTTGATAATGCCCAAATGTTTATAATTTTTCTCGATTTCATCGAATTTCAAAGAAGCTTCCCTGAAATTCAGATGAAAAAGCGGCTCATTTTCATTTACCATTTTTGCGAATAGGCCGGCCTTTAAAACGCCGCTGGTAGTTTTGAAATCCGAACTGTTTGTTAGTGTCAAAACGTCAGTCATGACTTTTGCTTGCAACTTTTTTAGTTCAATGTCGTTAATAGCATTTTGGACCGTGCATGGGCCGAAAAGCGCAGTTATGGCAACAGCCATGAATGAAGGTTTTAATATTGAATCAATTATTCTGTCTCTTAGCCGAATATCTTGAGCATCGTATGTCTTGTTCAGAATTTCATCATGTTCTGATGTTTCACCAATATTTTTATTCTTGTTTTTCATCTTACCTCCCTTGTGAAAACGAATAAAAGGTTATTAGGCATAAATTTATAACATTTCAGAAGCAAGAGATATTAGTTATATTTATACAGTTGTGCATAGAATAATTACATAAAGGTATTAGCATGATAATTTCCGCTTTCAAAAACAAAGAAGTAGAATGGAGTTGGTGGTCAATCCAGCGTAATAAATATTCTTGCAATACATAAGGGAATATTCAGATGCATTACAAGCCGGTTCGCGACAAAAAAGGGAGATACGTAATAAAAACCCGAAGGGGTGGGCAGGTTCTTATACATAATCCGCTGTTGAACAAGGGGACGGCGTTCTCCGAGGAGGAGCGGAGGGTTTTCGGGCTTGAGGGATTGCTTCCTCCGTATATAACATCCATCGAGGAGCAGTCCGAACGGCTGAGGGAGAGTTTTAATCACAAGCCCGACAACATCGAGAAATACATATTCCTTCGCGCATTGCAGGACAGGAATGAAACGCTTTTTTACCACTTCCTCAGGAGCGACATCAAGGTGATGCTCCCTATAATCTACACGCCGACCGTCGGAGACGCAGTCGAAAAATACGGCCACATATACAGAAATGCTCGAGGACTTTTTATTACGCCGGAAAATGTCGACCGTATGGGTGAGATGGCCGACTCGTTGCCATCGAATGAAATTGAAGTAATTGTCGTCACCGACAGCCAGGGGATACTCGGAATAGGGGATCAGGGGGTCGGCGGGATGGCGATATCCATCGGCAAGCTTTCCATCTACACCGCGGCGGCGGGGATACATCCGTCTGCGTGCCTTCCGATCTGTCTCGACGTCGGGACGGACAACAAGAAACTTCTCGAAGACAAATACTATCTCGGATACAGGAGAAAGCGCCTTGCCGGGGATGAGTACCACCAGTTCATTGAAAAATTCGTAAAAGGGGTCAAGAAGAATTTTCCCGACGCGATATTGCAGTGGGAAGATTTTTCGAAACAGAACGCGTTTACGAATATGGATAGATACGCATCGAAGGTTCGTTCCTTTAACGACGACGTGCAGGGAACCGGCGCGGTAACGCTCGGCGGTATCATCTGCGCGCTGAAGATAAAGAACGAAAAACTCCGCGAGCAGAAATTCGCTATATACGGCGCTGGAGCGGCAGGGATAGGGATCGCGAGGCAGATAAAGGATTCGCTCCTCCATGAAGGGCTTTCTGCGAATGAAGCATCAAGGCGGATCTACGTCGTGGATTCCCAAGGCCTCCTTTGCGACAGCAGGGAGGAGGTTGACGATTACAAAAAAGAGTTCGCCTATCCCGAAAAGGAGCTCACGGCTTGGAAGAGGGATAATCTCTATTCGTTCACCCTTGCCGATGTGGTGAGAAACGGCAAGGTGACCGCGCTGATAGGCGTTTCGGCGCAGAAAGGATCTTTCGACGCGGGGCTAGTCGACCTTATGCTGGAGAATACGCCGGAGCCGATCATTTTCCCGCTCTCCAATCCGACGTCCAAGGCGGAAGCAGATCCGCGGTGGATACTTGAATATACCAACGGAAAGGCGATAGTCGCCTCCGGCTCCCCTTTCCCGCCGGTTAAGGTAGGGGGAACCGAGTATCAGATAGGGCAGGGGAACAACGCATTTATTTTCCCCGGCATAGGCTTGGGCGTTCTGGCATCCAGATCGAAGGTAGTGCTCCCTTCGTTTTTCACCGCGGCAGCGCACGCACTGGCGGATACTGTCTCGGCTGAAAGGCTGAACAGCAGGACTATATACCCCCCGATCGAGAATATTTTTGAGGTATCGCTGAAAGTAGCGGTTGCGGTGTACCAAAAAGCCATGGACGAAGGTGTTGGGAAGAAGATCAAGGGCGACCCGGAACATGCCATAAGGGAGCGGATGTGGCTTCCTGAGTATCCAGTGATTATAAGGTAATATCCGTTTCACAATTTGCTAATGCCGAAAGTTGACTTGACACAAATACAGGATTAATATCAGACGCTTAGGGAGAGGTTTTCGATTTTTTCGGCAGTGCGATCCGAGGTTCTTTACTTTAGGCGGGGAATCAATAATGACCATTTTCGGGGGAACCGGTAAAGAGCGGTCAGGCAGTTCAATTCCTTCGGTTTATTCCGGCGGCCTGTTGTCCGATTTTTCAATTGCGCTGCATACTAGATTTGGGAAATTCATCATGGTGCTCCTGTTCCTTGGTCTTGCTGGGGTCTGGAGCGGATACAAGTATTATGAATCCGACCTGAAGATAATCAATGATACTGATATAAGCCGAAAGGATAAAAGCGACGAATTTATAATGCTCGCCGAGTATCTTGAGAAAATACTCCTTTTCGTCATGCCTGCCAACGACGCATTGAGCCACGCGGCAGGGATTTCAACCGGGAAATACACCAGTGAGCTGTCAATAAAGCTTATAGCAAATGAAGTATTGGAAAATCAGAAGAGGAAAAACGAGCTCAAGCAATTCTACGCGCTGTACTCGGCCTACTTTGAGATAGATTTTTACGCCAATGTCAGACGCTCCGTCGATAGTCAGACTCAAAAGGCGGATGAAATATTCCTGATAGTCGAAAAGATTCTCGATCAAAAAATGGAGGTTAGGAGGGATGCGGAGAGTCTCAAGCTTTATCACAAAGGGCTTGAGCTTATGGAGGAGATGGATAACGGCATCGATGATGTTGTGGATCTGCTGGGGGAGCGTCTCAGTTCCCTTAAGGGGATGTACGATATCGAGCATATTTCAGACAATGTTATGCAGGAGAAGATGCTTTCAAAGGTACAGGCCTCAATGCTGTTGGCCACCATTTTTGTAATTGTTATCGGACTAATGACCCTTTATGCGCATGGACTTATAGAGTGGGAAAACCGTCTGGTGCGCCAGAACGAGGAGAAATATAAAAAACTTGTAGAATCCGCCGAGGACGCCATCTTTGTCGCGAACGCCGATACGGGGATAATCATCGACGTAAACAGAAAGGCGGAAGAGCTGATGGCGATGCCGCGTGAAAAGCTGATAGGGATGCATCAAAGTGCGTTGCATCCCCTCAATGAGGCACAGGAATATTCCGAACGTTTTAAAAGGAACACGGATGGCGAGTATGGACAGTTGCTGGACATGAAGGTATGCCGGAGTGATGGAAAGACTATTCCTGTGGATATCCGGTCAAGCGTTACCGAAATCGGCGGCGTAAAAATTATCCAGGGGATATTTCGCGATATGACCTTCCAGCGGGAGGCGGAAAAGAAAATGGAAGAGCACACCCGCTTTCTGCAAACAATGATAGACACGATCCCAAATCCGGTTTACTACAAGGATGCGCAGGGGAAATACCTTGGGAGCAATGCCGCTTTTATGGAGTGGCACGGCATAAAGCAATCGGAGCTGAAAGGGAAAACAGCATTTGATCTCAACGAATCCGGGGTCGCCAAAAGAAATTCTGAAAAGGACAAGGAGTTGTTTTCCAACCCTGATGAAGTGCAGGTTTTTGAAGGGGAAATGTATCATAAAGGTTTGAAAAAATACAGAAGCGTTGTTTTTTACAAATCGGTCTTTTATGACGAGAACAAAAAGGTGGCCGGGCTGGTCGGAATAATGCTTGATATCACCGCGAGGAAAGAGGCCGAAGAGCAGACGATGATATTCAGGAAATTTGCCGAGGCGTCCGGCCAGGGATTCGGCATGTGCGGTCTTGACGGGAATATCACCTATCTCAACCCGACCTTATGCAGGATGATCGGCATAAAAAGCATGGAGGATATCCACGCGAAACCATTGGTTACTCTCTATCCCGAGATGTACAGGGAGAGGATAGAGAACATCATCAACACAGGGATCAACAGAAAGGAGCAGTTCATTGATGAAATGAATCTGATCACGGAGGATGGGAAGAAGATTCCGGTAATTGTGAATTTCTTCCTTGTCCGGGATGATAAGAATAATCCGATGTATATCGCCAATGTGATTACGGATATAACGGAACGCAAACTGTCAGAGGAGGAACAGAAGAGGCTTGTGACGCAGAGCATTGAAGCGATGCTGGATTCGCAGACAGCCATGGAAAAGGCGGAGAAGGCGAATAGATTGAAATCCGAATTCCTCGCGAATATGTCCCATGAATTGAGGACGCCTCTCTCCTCAGTGCTGGGTTATTCAAAACTGATGCAAGATGATCTGGCCAAGGCTCGCGACGGTCTTGAAAAGGCAGCTACGTTTGTCGACATCCTTGGCAAGCTGGAGGAGAAAAGTGAAAGCGGAAAAGCGACGGCCAAATCAATAATTTCTGAAGTCAGGGAGATTTCAGGAAAAACGCACGGCTCCTTTGCGCCAATTTTTTCACAGGCGGCGCAGGTCTCCAAGTTTAACGATATTGTTATCCAGCAAGGGGAGAAGCTTCTAGCCCTTATAAATGATCTCCTCGACCTGAGCCAGATAGAGGCCGGCGTTATGAAGTTGCACAAGGAGGTTGTCTCCACCCGACTGTTGATCTTTTCTGTAATAACAACGCTCACGGCCATGGCTAATGAAAAGGGATTAAGCATTGAAACCAATATCAATTCCTATAAAGAGAATGATCTATTTTTCGTTTCCGACAAGAAGAGACTGGAGCAGGTTATTCAGAACATCGTGGAAAATTCCATCAAGTACAGCGAGAAAGGTACTGTGCGCTTGAATATAATCCAGGAGGATAACATTATCTCGATCATTGTGAGTGACGAAGGAATAGGGATCCCAGAAGAGGAGAGAGAGGTTATTTTCGAGCCGTTCATGCAGATTGACGGCTCTGCGACGCGAAAGGCAGGGGGAGTGGGGCTCGGCCTGGCGCTGGTGAAGAAAATTGTCGATTTTCTCGGAGGCGAAGTCTCCGTTGAAAGCAAGGTAGATGTAGGGACCTCATTTGTCATCAGGCTCCCCTATGAAAAGCCGGGGTTTATCATGAAAAAATCCGACCAGGATGATGTCGGATGGACTTTGGCTAAGGGGAAAAACATCCTTGTAGTCGAGGATGATAAAAATATGCAATTTCTAATCAAGGAAATTCTGAAGGGGAACAAAATATCCCAGGCTTTGAACGGCCGTGAGGGGCTTGAATACCTACTCTCAGATCAGGCCTTTGATGTCGTCTTTCTGGATCTCCATATGCCGGAGATGGGTGGCGAGGAGCTGGTGAAAAATTTGCCTGACGGTTTTACCGTTCCCATAATAGTTCTTTCAGCAGATGCCATCAGAGAGCAGGAGCGGAATGTAAGGGGGCTCGCGGCAAGGAAAAGGCTTACGCTTGAATATCTTTTCAAGCCTGTTTCGATAAAGGAACTCTCCGCGACATTTGAGAAGGTCGGTGTGGTCTGAAACCCGCATCTTGATTTCCGTTCTTTCAAACTCCTGGAAAAATGTTATAAATGGCGGTGCAACCATGTGTGCTGCTCATAGTAATGATTATGGAGAGTTTTATACGTGTTGATACAGGAGCTATCCCGCAAGAAGCGGCAGATGCCGATGGCTGAGATTTAAGAAATGGCTGGCAAGGAGAGCCGCGTTTTCGGCGCCCACATGTCGATCAGCGGAGGTGTGCAAAAATCGGTAGAGAGGGGAGTTTCCATAGATCTCTCCGCAATGCAGATATTCACAAAGAACTCGAACCAGTGGAATGCCAAACCGCTTTCGGAAGAGGATGTAAAAACCTACCGGGAAAATATCTCAAGATCAGGAATAAAGTACGTCGCTTCTCATGACTCGTATTTGATCAATCTTGCCTCGCCGGACAAAGTCATGTACGAAAAATCGTTGAACGCCTTTCTGGACGAGATAGAGCGTGCGGGAAAGCTTGGAATAAGGAACCTGGTATTTCATCCCGGCTCGCATATGGGTTCGGGTGAAGATGCCGGCTTGGGTAAGGTCGCCGACGCGATGAATGAAGCGATTGAAAGGACCGCAGAGTTCGGCGATGTGGTTCTCACGATTGAAACTACCGCTGGGCAGGGGACCAATCTGGGCTACGATTTCGAGCATATAGCCACGCTCATAAAAAAGGTGAAAAACAAAAAAAGAATCGGAGTATGCGTCGATACATGCCATATCTTTGCCGCGGGGTATGAACTGAGGAATGCCGAGGGATATAAAAAAACTTTCGGGGAGTTCGACAGGATCATAGGTGTTGACAAGATCGCGCTTTTCCATGTGAATGATTCCAAAAAGGATTTCGGGACGCGCGTGGACCGGCATGAGCATATCGGGAAAGGGTATATTGGCATTGAGGCGTTTCGTCTACTCCTGGGGGATAAAAGGTTTTTCAAAACGCCGATGATAATAGAGACGCCGAAAGGGAAGGAGATGGAGGAAGACGTCGAAAATCTGAAAGTGCTGAAAAGCCTTTTATAGCTTCTCTCTATTTCAAAACGCGGAACAGCGCTTCGTAGATAAGTTCGTATTCCTTCCTGCTCAGATCGCGCTCCATATCTTTGGTAAATTCATCCGTTTGGGTCATGCGGTTCACGAACCATGTCGGAAGGGCTTTTGTGTCGTCGATCTCCTCATTCTCGTTCATATCGTCAATCGTCTTCTTCGCCTGGGTAAGTATTCCCCTTAATATCTCGAGCACTACGTTGTTTCCGAAAAACCGGTCCCAGTTTACCAGTCCGTTTTCCACCGGGAACTTGCGGACGATGCCTTCAAGTTTCTTTTGAGTGGTTTCAATATATTCGTCACCGAACATCGCCTTGACTGCGTCTATGAAGCCGGGGATGATCTGTCTTGGTACCTTATTATCAACGTAGCCTACCGCTATTTTTTTTGCGGTTTCAGTATCGTCGTACTCGGGGAAAAGATGGCTTATCTGGTGCACCAGCAACCGCCCGAAATGGTCCTTCCTCTGTTCATTGATCTTCGCTTCTATAACCTCGGTCTTCACCTTATCTTTTAATTTATCGGCGATCTCTCCGCCGCATTCCCGGTTTATTTTTTCATTTATCTTTTCTATACTCCCCCAGACATTCGATAGCGCACTGTTCAGAACGGATTCGGAAACCCCCTTCTTTAAAAGCTCAGCGATGTATATTTTGATGATTTCCCGGCTTATCTGCCGGCAAAACTGGAGTGTTGTAGCGGAGTTTCCGGTCGGTCTCCCATGTTTTTCCTGCAAATTATCAGCCATAGATATCTGTCTCGAATAGTTTAAAAATCAGAACCCTCTTCACGATTATATTATTTATCGGCAGTTTTTTAAAATCATGAATATAAAAGGGTTATTTTTACGAAAACGGTTCGAAAGGTTTGCCGGCAGATATTTGATGATAAATCCGGGGCGGCGGATACCGCAGTTTTCAGATGGTTCGCCGCCCCGATGGTTGAATGACTCTTGGCTATATTTTGATAGTGCAGGAACAGCTGTCGGCCCCTTTCACGATGGCGCTTGTTCTTTCAAGCGATACGCCGCTGTTCAGCACGCTTGCGCTCCCAGAGACCCATTCGTCCAGAAGTTCGCACATCACGTCAACAGGCGCGCCTACACTTTCCCATTTGGCCAGATGGAGGCACTCGCTGTGGTTTACCTGCATGGAGTTTTCGCCGTTCCTGTTGTAGGAACTCACCTGATCGCAAGGCATCCCTTCGAGGTAGGTCTGTCCGATGAAGTTCCCGATGCCGTTGAGGTCGAGGTTCGCGTCGGTGTTGCCGCCAATTTTTTCCCTTGCGGTCTTCTGTCCGTGTGAACGGAACGCTTCCTTTAGAACTTCTCTCCCCTCATCCGGGAAGCGGTAGAGGAGCGCGGTTACCAGGTTGGCTTCGGCGGTTTCAAGCTCGTTTATCAGCCCCTGCAGGAATTGGTGAATCGGATTGTTTCCTATCAGCTCGTCCAGCGGAGTATCGCCGAAGTCCATCGGCCCTTCCGGCAAAACGGCTTTTATAGTCTCTTCGGCATCGTTACCGAACTTGTTTTTAAATACATCGATAACTTCCCGCGACCTTTCAGCCGCGATCCTTATCTTGTTGAACATCATGTAGTGTATTGGTCCCAGAAATGCGCTCATTTTCCTACTCCTTAATTATTTCGCGGCCGAAAGTGCCGCTTCGATTTTTCCGTTAATTTCACTAAGTATATCCTCGACCTTCATGTTGTGCATCATCGCCGTCTGTCCTACGGTTTCGCTTGCCTGGCCGGGACATGAGAAACACCCTGCTCCATAATTCTTTTCAAAAACAGGTTTGGTCTCGGGGTAAATTTCCAGAAGAGGACCGATGAGCGTATCCTTTTCAGCTTTTTCGCCTCTCTTGATGGACTTCCCTTTCCCGCCGGCAGGGGGCACAGGAACCGGGGCCGATACGCCGGGCGCGGAGGCTGCTACCGGTTTCGATGCGCCGGCTTTTGGCCCGGCTTTTACGGCAGAGTTGAGCGCTGAAAGGAAACGCGCTTCGTCTACCTTGTGGAGTTTGCACGCCTGTTTTATCGAAATGTTTTTTGCGAAGGTCGCCCTTGCCGCAGGATTTGTAAGCGCCTTGAATCCATTGTCGGCGAAAATATCAACCAAATGGGGCCACTTGTCGAGAGCAACGGACACCTGTGATTCGCCGGTTATTGCGTCCGCTTCCTTCTTTACGGTCTTCTCCGGCATCAATACCGGAATTATGTTGTAGGCAAATATGAAAATACCCGCCGCTTCCATTACAGAAAAAATGATGAACGCGGTATGCGCTGGGCCATCATCCCAGATTCCCCCGGCAAAAGCGGTAGCGGCCATGCCGATAAGCCCGATATTCACTAAATAGAAATGCGCAGGTATGAGGGAGGATGCCGTAACAGGCTTCGCGTTAAAGCGGGGGAGGATGTGGTACGCCACGCCGTAAATGAACATTGCCATGAATCCGAGCAGGTTGAGGTGCACATGCACGAATCTCGTAACCGCAGGATCCTGAGAGGCGGTTCCGAGGTGAAGTCCCATCAGGACCCCGCCCAACAGATACCCGACCGCCGCGAGTATGAATAGTTTTGGATATCTTTCCATTATGTTTCTCCCTTTAGTTGTTTAGTTAAAGATGTTTTTAACATCAGGTTCTCTTTTATGGTACTTTTATTCGTAGGAGCAGTATTGCATCAAGGGGACTTTCCGCGTTATGACTTTTATCAAAACTGCGTTTATATGGCGGTATTTTATTTATGGAAATAGAAAAGTTTGAATTCTTTTCCGGCCTGACTTCAGCCGAGCTGGGGGAGATGAAGAAACTCCTGTCTGAATTGGAGTTCAAAAAGGGGGATATCCTGTTCCACGAGGGGGAGCCTCCCGCGCACCTCTGGTTCGTCGTCGAGGGGGAGGTAAAGGTTTTCAAGGAGTACGCCTCCGGGAAATCGGCCATCATGGGGATTTTCGGAGTAGGGGGAACGGTCGCCGAAGCGGCGATAATCGACGGAAAGGCGTATCCGGCATCATGCCAGGCGGTCACGAACGTCAAGGTCGCCCGTATGAAGCGGGACGACGCCTTGAGAATAATGACCTCCAATTCCAAGATCGCGCTCCGCATCATGATGGGGTTGAGCTCCAAGCTCCGCACCATCACGAGCGACCTCGGAAGCATGTCGGTGCTCTCCGTCATCAGGCGCCTGTCGCGCTTCCTTTTGAAGCTCTCGGACAAGATGGGGGTGAAGGAGAAGGACGGGATAAGGTTCGAGCTTTTCCTTACAAGGAAGGACATGGCAGAGTGCATAGGCACATCCTTCGAGGTGGCCGTCCGCGCACTCGGCAAACTCCAGAGCGACAATGTACTTGAGATAGATGGAAAGAAGGTTCTTATAAAGGAGATAGAAGAGCTCGAAAGGCTTGCTGGGGAGATGGACCGCTCCGAAGACGGCGAGGATTGATCACCCCACGTCTATTTTTTTTAAATTTTCGCCGTTCTGCCGCCGCGTTCTATTTAAAAGCCGGGAAGTTGACGTCGAACTTTATTTTCTTTCCCATTTTGTCCGAGTAGAAAAGGTGTCCCATCTCCACGCCGTGCAGGTATACGTCGCGCGTCACCTTCACATCCTGCTTGCAGTACTCGGAGATAAGGTCAAGTTTCCCTTCCCGAAACCATTTCAGTGATTGGAGACCGTCGGCGCTCTTTGAAACGCCTAGCGTATTCATCGCTATGTTGTCGAGACTCAACCGGAAGTTCAGCCGGTTCTTCACCTCTTCAAGGATGTCGAAAGTGGGGAGCGTTTTTCCAAGCGGTTCGTCTGTATACCCTTTCAATACGCCGTAGTCGAAGTTTCTGGAATTGAATCCCACTACGAGGTCGGAGGCTTTTAGAAGCTTTAGAAGTTCTGGCACATCTTCATCGTGGTAGACGTGATAGGTGTCGTCGGTGAAATCGTATACTACCCCTATGGCGACCCTCATAAGGTGAGTGTTGTTCCACCCACCTACTTCGTCGGCCCCTTTCTGTGTCTCAAGGTCGAAAACTACTATCCGCTTTTGGGGGACAATCTTCTCTTCGCTCTTTTTTGCGTCTCCGCTGAATTCAAATCCAAGCTGGCTCATTTATCGAACGCCCCAGGCATAAGCGACATCATGCGGAACGCAAGGCGCGAGGCGATAAAGTCAGGAGAGTGAAATCCTTTTATCGGAGCGAGTTCCACCAGGTCGCCTCCGATGATCATTTTTGTTTTCAAGATGGTCTTGAAAATTTCCATAACCTCGTTCCATGAAAATCCTCCCGGCTCCGGTGTTCCTGTCGCAGGTATAAGCGACGGGTCGAGGCCGTCGATATCGACCGTCAGGTAGATCTTTTCAGGTAGTGTCGCGAGCGCCTCATCCAGCTTCCCCTTGCTGAATGTTTCCGCCGGCTGAAGCACGCGTAGATTTTTCTCCTTGATGAGCTTCCACTCTTCAATGGAACAGCTCCTTATGCCGAGCTGAACGGCAGGGGCCACCTCGATGATCCTCCGCATAACGGCGGCGTGACTGTGGATGGTCCCTGAATATTCGTCCCTCAGGTCGGCGTGGGCGTCTATCTGCACTACGCCTATCTTTTCACCGCTCTTTTCATAGTGTTTCGCTACGGCCCTTACGGCCGGGCCGGTGATGGAATGTTCCCCTCCAAGCAGGAACGGCATCTTGCCGTCATCCAGAATGCGGGAAACGCTCTTCTCTATCCGCTCCATCACCTCTTCCGTTATTCCTGTCACGTCGAGTTGAGGTGCAAGTGTCTGCTTCAGCTTCGTATAGTCCCTCTCCGTTGCCATGTCGAACATCTCGGCGTTCGGGGATGCGCTTATTATCGCCTCCGGGCCGTTTGCCGTTCCCCCCTTGTAGGAGACAGTTCCTTCAAACGGAATAGGGACGATTACAATGGACGCATTTTCATACGTATAGCCTGTTTCGCCGAACATCGGGGTATTTTCCATAAGCTGTTTGTAGCAGAAAAATGCTAGCATTAGAAGATGAAACGTCTTCTGCTCTCAATAATCTTAATCTCACTGTTTTCACCGTACCTCCCTGCCCAGACGACGGAAGAAGAGATCAAGGTAGGCGAAAACGGCGACAAGTATATTCGAGAGAATTTCGGGGAGTATGACGATAAGAAGATCCAGGATTATGTGACGCGGATTGGGAACAAGCTTCTTGAATCGATTGATGACGCTGAATTTAAATATCATTTTCTCGTAATCGAGGATCCGGCGCTTAACGCGTTCGCCCTTCCCGGTGGCTACATTTACATTACTACAGGAATGCTCGCGTATCTGAACAGCGAGGCCGGACTTGCGGGGATACTTGGTCACGAGATTGGGCATGTGATAGGCCATCACTCGATAAAACAGATGAAGAAAAGCATGGGGGATACGCTCCTTGTCTTTGCCGGGCTTGCCGGCTCCATCGCTACCGGGCAGGCGGCGGACACGACGCTCGCGTGGGTGGTCGCCACATCGCAGATATCCGAGATGAACAGGCTCGGATACGGCCGCGATCTGGAACTCCAGGCAGATGAATTCGGGATGATCTACACATACGATGCCGGATACGATCCGAGAGAGGTATCGACTTTTTTTCAAACCCTCAAATTCAAGGAGAGGGTAAGCGGCGTGGGGTATCACGGATTTTCCGCCACTCACCCCGATACTGTCGAGAGGGTTATCAAAAGCGACGAAAAGGCGGGGATACTGATAAAACGCGGCAAGAAGGTAAAGTCATCCCGCGAGGAGTACATAAGGGCGATCGAAGGGCTTACATACGGCAGGTTCGACAGGAGAAAAAAGGAAAAACCAAGCTTCAAGATCGCGATATACGAAGCAAAGGAAGGGGATACTTTCCGCACTATCGCGGCTGAACAGTCGATGGACGAGAGTATGGCCTTTGAAATCGCTGTAATGAACGCGATGAGGCCGGACGATCCGCTTGAGCCGGGATTTCTGATGAAGGTCCCGGTGCCCTATAAACCGCCTGTGTCTGATCACTCCCCGGTAGACGGTAAAAAGCACAGGGGCAAAGGGGGCGGTCAGGGGAAAGGGCCCGGTTAACGTCATCGCCATCAATGTTTCCCTTTGACTTTTCATGTTGATATAATCACCTGAATAATGGCAGACAAACGATTGCGCGCGGGTGTTATAGGGGTTGGCAGAATGGGACAGTTCCATGCCAATATCTACAGCGAATTGAACGATGTGGAATTCATCGGGATCTCCGATCTGAACTCCGAGAGGGGGGAGATGGTCAAGGAGAGATTCGGCGTAGAATATTTCCCCGATTTCAACGACCTCCTTGAAAAGGTCGACGTAGTTTCGATCGCCGTTCCCACGAAACTTCATTATGAAGTGACAAAGCAGACCCTCCTTAAAGGGAAACATGTCCTCGTTGAAAAACCGATCTCAAATAACTACGAGCATGCCAAGGAACTTTTCGATATTGCAGGGAAGATGGGGATGGTTCTGCATGTCGGCCATGTAGAGCGGTTCAACGGCGCGGTGCAGGAGCTCAGCAAGCTGATCGAGGATCCGATACTTATCCAGAGCCGGAGGCTTGGACCGTATGATCCGAGGGTCGCCGAAGACGGTGTGGTGCTTGATCTCATGATCCACGACATCGACATCATTCTTAACCTGGTCAAATCCGAAGTAACGATGCTCAACGTAATAGGTACAAAGGTTTTTTCCGACAGGGACGACGTCGTCGACGTTCAGATGATGTTCAAGTCCGGCTGTATGGCGACTATCACCGCGAGCAGGGCGACGCAAAACAAGGTCAGGAACATGGCTATCACCTGCAAGTCGAAATACATGAAGCTTGATTTTGCCGACCAGGAGATCCTCGTTCACAGGATGGCCTCCTCGCAACATGAAATGCGCTCAAAGGAGTTGAAGTACAAGGAAGAGGACAGGCGCGAGCGGATCTTCGTGCACCGTGAAAACCCGTTGAAGCACGAGATACAGCATATGCTCGACTGTGTGCTGAACAGAACGGACAGAAGGGTCTCGGTCGACAACGAACTTCAGTCGCTTCGCGTTGCGTTGCAGATTCTAGACAAGTACAAGGCCCTAAAAACCTCCTAGAGTTGATGGAGCCAATCCCCAACAACATTCTTGGCCTTATCGCAGGCAAGGGGGAACTGCCGCAACTTGTGGCCGAGACCGCCTCGCGCAAGGGGTTGAAGGTCGCCGTCGCCTGTTTCGATGACGCCGTTTACAAATCCCTTCAATCAATGGTCTACAAGATAGCCCTCCTCGGGATAGGCCAGGCCGGAAAGACGATAAAATATTTGCGGGATTCCGGCGTCGTTCGCGTAGTCCTCATCGGCAAATTCGAAAAGAAACTTGTTTTCAGAGACCTTCTTTTCGATGCGGCAGGACTCAGGATCATGTCGCGGGCTGTAAGGAAGAGCGATACATCTGTAATACTCTCCATATTCGAGGAGCTTGAGAGCGGAGGACTGGTGATAGAAAAGCAGACAGACTGGCTGCCCGACCTTCTTCCGGGGAAAGGGACGATCGGCACAGTACAGCCTTCGGAAAGGGTGCTTAACGACATAAGCTATGGAGCGGAGATATGCCGTGATCTTGCGGGAAAGGATATAGGCCAGACGATAATCGTGAAGGAAGGGGTCGTCGTCGCAGTGGAAGGGGTCGAAGGGACCGATGAAACCATCGAGCGCGGATGCAGGCTCGCGGGCAACGGAGTAGTGATGGTCAAGATGAGCAGGCCGAAACAGGACATGCGGTACGATATTCCAACGATCGGACTGGAAACAATAAACAGGCTCGCCGATATGAAAGCCGCTGGTTTGGCGTTCGAGGCGGGCCGGGTGGTAATAGTGAACAAGGACGAAGTTGTTAAGCGCGCAAATGCCGCCGGCATCTCGCTCGTGGCGGTCTGATATTTACGAAAGCCCTCTCTGACCGTGGATATCTATTTCCTGGTCAGTAGGGCGTAGGTTCCCTTAAAGGTTGCGGCTAAAAACCCGCCGGAGTAAATCTCTGACGTGAGGCCGATTTTTGCCTTTCCGTTCCGCTTGAATTTTTCAAAGAGCTGGTCTGTTTTTTCAGGGTCGATTTTGCAAATGGCGTTTAGCTCTCCGTCAACAGGTTTTGGAAAAGCGGTCTCACTTTTTGTGATGACGACAGAACAGTGCAAGTTGTTTTCCCTGATTTTTATCCATAAAAGACCCCAGCCGGATAAAACCAAAATTGAATAAATACTCCCGCCGAAAGCAGTCTTCTTGTGATTGATGTTCGGCTCAAGCGGGGCGCAAAGTGTTAGCGTCGAGCCGTCATAACTCTCCACGCTTATGCGCATCGCTTTTGCCAGAGGTATTTCGGCATGCATCACCTCCTCGAGTTCTCTTGAAATATTTTCGTATTCACTGCTCATAAAAAGAGTTTATCGGATTCTTGTGGTAAATGACCAAATGATGAAAAAGGCCGGCAATCGCTTGCCGGCCGTCATTGTCTGAAAGCGTAGCCGAAGGGGGACTAGATATTCCCTTTTTTGGAGTCGCCCGGTTTGCTGGTTGGCTGTTCGGGGTTTTTCTGTTTTTCTTTTGACGATGTATCCCCCTCTTCGCTCATATCCATCGGGCAGTTCTCACCCATGTCGATTTTGCACTGCTCCTTGGTTTTCCCGCCACAGCAAGTTTTTCCCGCTTTTTCCTTGGCGTGAACTGTAAGAGCCGGGCTCGTAAAAAGGGAGAGCGCAATAGCAAGCGTTGCAACAGTAATTATCTTTCGCATCTTTCCTCCTGATTAACTTCTGCCAGTTATTGGCGATTATCGGAGGATTATAGCAGATTTGTGAATCTGGCGGTTATCAGGGATGGAGTATCGCTTCAGCGAAGAGCTTTGGGTCGAACGGCTGGAGGTCGTCTATCTTTTCACCTATCCCGATGAATTTTACCGGGAGCTTCGTTTCGGTGATGATCCCGATGACAGCGCCCCCCTTTGATGTCCCGTCGAGCTTTGTGAGCACTAGCCCGGTGAGATTGATCTTCGAGTGGAACTCCTTCGCCTGATTGAGTGCGTTCTGTCCCGTCGTGCCGTCGAGGACGAGAAGGGTCTCATGCGGCGCCCCCTCCACTTCCCGGCCAATTATCCTGCGTACCTTCGCCAGTTCCTCCATCAGGTTGGAGCGGGTGTGAAGTCGCCCCGCCGTATCTACTATCACGATATCCTTTTTCCTGGCGACAGCCGCCTTCATCGCGTCGAACGCAACCGCGCTCGGGTCGGAGTTCGGCTGGTGCTTTACGATGTCGCACCCAACCCTCCGGCTCCATTCGTCGAGCTGTTCTATCGCCGCGGCGCGAAATGTGTCCCCGGCGGAGAGCAAAACGCTTTTTCCGGACGACTGGTAAAAATTCGCCAGTTTCCCGATAGTTGTTGTTTTTCCGGCGCCGTTCACCCCTACGACAAGTATTACGTGCGGAGCGGTGTGGTTTCCGGCGGGAGTTTCGAGAACCGGTTTCACGCTTCCAGCAAGTTCGGCGATCTTTTCGCTAAGGAACGGTCTTATTCCGTCGACAGTGGTTATCTCCTTGTTTTTTACCGCTTTTTTAAGGCTGTCGATAAGGGAGATTGTCGTCGGCATTCCGATATCGGCGGTAATCAGGGCGTCTTCGAGCTCCTGGATGACCTCGTTGTCTATCGAGATTCTCCCGGTAGTGGCGTATGTGATGCCGCTTATGAGGGTTTTATTGGTTTTCTTCAGCCCTTCCTTCAGCCTGGCCAAAAGCCCCTTTTTTTCTATTTCCATCGGTTTGCAGTCTAGTCTGTTTTAATCCCGAATAAAACGGGTTAATATTATGCAAACAAAATGGGGCAGGTAATAGTCGATTTGCGGAAGTACAGGGCAATAGCTTCGCGCTGGGAGATCAGGTGCAACTATCAGGATTTTTTATTAAAGAGATGAGAAGTACAACACGCCCTGCCGCGTTGCTCCTTTTCATATTTTTGCTGTCGCTCCCCGGCGCTCGTTCGCTTTCATATGCCGATGAGAATCCTTTATGGGTAGCGGAAAACATCTCCGTCTCCGGCGCGAAAACTGAACCGGTCGACCTGAGGAAAAGCGATACTCCTCTGCCGGGGCCGAAAATTTCGGTGAACTCCTCCGCCGCTTCGGACGCGCCGTTAAATGAATCGAGGAAAAGCGGCCTTGATGTAAACGGTGAGAAGGCGAGCAGAAGGGGCACGGATAACGGACCGAAGATGTCGCTCAATTTCGAATCGGCCCCCATCCGGGAGGTTATCAAGAATATTTGCGAGTTCCTCGGGATGAATTACATCATCGAGGACGACGTCAAAGGATTCGTAACCATCAGGACGCTTGACCGCATACCGTCCGCAGGGGCGGCGGACCTCCTCGATCAGCTCCTGGTGATAAACAATCTCACGCGGGTGAAGGTGGGTGACTACTGGCGTTTCCTCCCTCTGGCGAAAGCTATGCAGGAACCTCTGCCGGTCTACCAGGATCCGCCAGCTTCGGAATTCGCCGCCGCCGACAGATTCCAGATACAGATCCTTACGTTCAATTATGTCTCCGCCGCGCAGGTGCTGGAGATCATGAAACCTTTTCTTTCAAAAACAGCTTCCGCCTCCCTCCTGGCGCGGTCAAACATGCTCATTCTTGTCGAACGCGGCATCAAGCTCGTCGAGATCATGGATCTTGTAAAGGCGCTTGATGTTGATTCGCTCGATACGATGCAGGTGAAACTCTTCCCCGTGCAGAACGCCTATTCAGCCGACGTGACAGCGGAACTGGTTTCTATCTATACGGCAATGGGATACATAAATAAAACGGCAGGCACCGGGATAACTTTCCTCTCTCTCGACCGCATGAATGCCATACTGATGATCAACCCGTTCCCGAAGCTCTACCCGACCATTCAGGAGTGGGTGGCGAAACTCGATTCGGGTCCCGTTGAAACGGAAGAGCTCTCTACATTCATCTATGACGTGCAAAACGGGAACGCGGAAAATCTGACCTCGATTCTCAATCAGATATATTCCATGGATGAAAACGGCTCCGCGTCGGCCCCCGCCGATCCAAAAGGGGCAACAGCCGTGAAGGAAGACACCGGCAGGAGGTTCAAGGCGGAAATAGCCAACTCTTCGCTCAGCGGCTCACTTCAGATAATTTCGCACAAGGATACCAATACGATAATAATAAGAACCGCGCGGAAGAATTATCCGATGATCCTTGAAACGCTAAAGAGGCTAGATTCGAAGGCGCAACAGGTGCTGATAGAAGTGCTCATCACGGAGCTGACTCTTTCCGACGATCTTCAGTTCGGGCTTGAGTGGGCGATAAGGAGCGCCAACGGCAAGGACTTCATGGCATTGAACGCGGGGGGGCTTGGCGAAAGAGGTTCTGTCGGATCAAACCTGAACACTACATTTAATCCTGCCGGCGGCAGCGGGCTCAGTTTTTTCACAAGGCCGTCCGCGAACGCGATGGGGCTACTCCACGCGCTCGCCTCGCAGTCGAAGCTGGAGGTGCGCGCCTCGCCGATGCTCATGACAAGCGATAACAAACCGGCTTCAATAGACATCACGAGCGAGGTTCCGATATCGACGACTTCTTTCTCCTCCACCGGCGCGGAGGTGCAGAACATCCAGTACAGGAGCGTCGGCATCAGGCTTTCACTTACGCCGAAGATAAACGAGGACAAGTATGTCGCGCTGGAGATAGACCAGGAGATAAGCCAAATAGACGACACAAGGAAAGGGCCGAACAACGAATCGTATTTTTTCAGGAGACAGGCGAAAACCTCCGTGATGGTGAAGGACGCGCAGTCGGTGATGATAGGGGGGATGATCAACAACACGAAAGGTGGGGGGCGATCCGGCATTCCTATCCTTTCGAAGATCCCGATAATCGGATGGCTTTTCGGCGCGACTGATAAAAAGGAGGAGAAGACGGAACTCCTCATCCTCCTTACGCCGCATGTGGTGGAGAACGACGAGCAGGCGGAGGTGCTCACTGAGGATTACAAGAAGAAGATAATGAGCCTCCAGAGCAACGCGAGAAAAACCAGAAAAAGCACAGAGGAAAACGACAATGGGAAAAATGCCCCGAAGGATGGCGTAACCGGGGAAGGCCCAGAAAAGAACGCGATGTGATCCGTTCCGATCTCTGGAGTTGAGCCGCTTTCAGGTATCTGGCGAAAAATAAACCTGAAAAGCGAAATGAAAATTAATTAAATTGACTTATTTGTTACAAAGTGGAAAAATAATCTACTTAGAAAAGGTATCAACTGGAGGTTAACTAAGCCCAAGGATTTGTTCCGGCAACCTTCTGATTACCCGACCCGGGCTGGAAATTCCACCTAATCAATAAATATGGGAGTTTAATATTTACCGTGTCCATGAATATAACCGAGCTAAAGAAAAAAACGGTATCGGAACTTAATGTCATCGCGAAAAGCCTGGACATCCAAGATATAAGCGGCATCCGCAAACAGGATCTTATCTTCAAGATAATCGATTCGCAAACGAGGAAAGAATCTGGCGTTTACGGAGAGGGCGTCCTCGAAATATTGCCGGACGGATTCGGGTTCCTCAGGGCGCCTTCGTGCAGTTACCTGCCGGGACCCGACGACATGTATGTTTCGCCTTCGCAGATTCGGAAGTTCGATCTCCGCACGGGGGATACCATCTCGGGCGAGATACGGCCTCCGAAGGATGGCGAGCGTTACTTCGCCCTTTTGAAAGTTGAGAAAATAAACGGCGAAGAGCCTAACCTTGAAGAAGCAAGATACATGTTCGACGACCTTACGCCTCTCTACCCGGACGAGCGCCTGACACTGGAGACAGAGGACGGCAACATGTCGATGAGGGCGATGGATCTGATCACGCCGATAGGGAAGGGACAGCGCGGTCTGATCGTTGCGTCTCCCCGAACAGGTAAAACGATGTTCCTGCAGGGGCTTGCGAATTCGATTGCGAAAAACCACCCCGAGGTGATGCTGATAGTCCTTCTCATAGACGAGAGGCCGGAAGAGGTTACGGACATGGCCCGCTCGGTAAAGGGGGAGGTAATAGCCTCCACATTCGACGAACCGGCCCAGCGACATGTTCAGGTGGCTGAAATGGTCATCGAAAAGGCGAAGCGCCTTGTTGAGCACGGCAGGGATGTAGTTATCCTTCTTGATTCGATAACCCGCCTTAGCAGGGCATACAATACGATCGTCCCGCCGAGCGGAAAGGTTCTCTCCGGCGGTATCGACGCGAACGCGCTTCAAAGGCCGAAAAGGTTTTTCGGCGCGGCAAGGAATGTCGAAGAAGGTGGAAGCCTTACCATCATGGCAACCGCTCTGATAGAGACAGGAAGCAGGATGGACGACGTTATTTTCGAAGAGTTCAAGGGAACGGGAAACATGGAGATACATCTTGAGCGCAGGCTGGCCGACAGAAGGGTCTACCCTGCGATAGATATCACGAGATCGGGAACGAGAAAAGAAGAGCTGTTGCTTCCCGAGGAGGAGCTGGGCCGCATCTGGCTTTTAAGAAAGGTTCTACAGCCTATGGATCCTATAGAAGCGATGGAGCTTCTTCTTGATAAGATGAGACAGACCAAGAACAATAAACAGTTCCTGAAAGCATTGGGAACGTCCTGATTTTTTTTTAAACGGAGAGGTTATGCGTAAAGATATTCACCCTGACTATGTGGCTTCAAAGATAATTTGCGGTTGTGGCGCTATTACGGATACAAGGGCGACCGTCGCGGAGATCAAAGTTGATATTTGTTCATCCTGTCACCCCTTTTACACGGGCAACCAGAAACTTATAGATACTGCCGGGCGCGTGGAGAAATTCCGAAAGAGGGCGGCGCAGGCCAGCAAGTAGCCTCTTGCCGGGAGAAATAGTTTTTAAAACAAGGATGTTTAAGAGTATACCGATACTTCATTTTCATTTCGGCGCATGCGGCCATAAGAGCCCCTGCGCCTTCCCGTTCGCTTAGCCCCCCAATCCCATGTTCAAAAAATTAACTTCTATCGAAAAACGTTTCGACGAACTAAGCGATCTCCTCAGTAAGCCTGAGAATATTTCCAATCAGGAAAAATACAGGAAATACAGCAAGGAGCAGTCCGACATTTCCGACATTGTCGAGGCGTACCGGGAGTATAAAAAGGTGGTCAAAACCATCGAGGATAACGAAGAGATCATAAATAGCGGAGGCGACAGGGAGCTTTCGGATATGGCGCGCGAAGAGAACGAGGCAAACACCGAACTGCTGGAGAAGCTGGAAGGAAAACTGAAACTTCTGATGGTCCCCCGCGACCCCGATGACGAGAAGGACATCATCCTCGAGATAAGGGCCGGTACGGGCGGGGACGAGGCGGGGATTTTCGCGATGGATGTATTCACCATGTACCAGAGGTACGCTCAACTGAAGGGTTTTAAGGTGGAGATCCTGAGCGCAAGTCAGACACAGGTCGGCGGATTCAAGGAGGTGATAGCCTCTATCACCGGGAAGAATGTATATAAGCAATTCAGGTATGAAAGCGGCGTGCATCGCGTCCAGCGCGTCCCCAAAACCGAAACCCAGGGGAGGATACATACATCGGCGATCACCGTCGCGGTTCTACCACAGGTAGAGGAGAAGGATGTAAAGCTGAATGCCGGCGAGCTGAAAATAGACATATACCGGTCAAGCGGACCCGGCGGACAGTCGGTGAATACAACGGACTCTGCAGTAAGGATAACCCACCTCCCGACAGGGATAATGGTGGCGATGCAGGATGAAAAGTCGCAGCATAAGAACAGGGAGAAGGGGATGAGGGTTCTCCTCTCCCGCGTCCAGGATTTCTATATGCAACAGGAAAAGGATAAGCAGGACGCCAGCAGGAAAAAAATGGTCGGTTCCGGCGACAGAAGCGAAAGAATACGCACATACAACTTCCCGCAGGGGAGATGCACCGACCACCGGATAAATCTCACCTTGTACTCGCTGGAATCGATAATGCTTGGCGAGATAGACGATCTGATAGAGAACCTCCAGCGCCACGCGCACGCGGAAGCCTTGACGGCGCCTGCGCCCACCGCGCCGGAAGGGAAATGATGATCGGCAACATGCCGGATATTTCCGCCGCCTTTCTTGTATCGAACGCCGCAGAGTTGCTGACAAACAGCCAGACTCCCAGGCTTGACGCCGAGATCATCCTTTCACACATCCTCGGGATCGAGCGAAGCGAACTTCTATTGAGAGAGGTTTGTCCTGGAGAAGCGGAGACATCGGCTTTTGAAAAGCTGATTGAGAGACGTCGGAGAGGGGAACCGGTGGCTTATCTCACCGGGAAGAAGGATTTTTACAAGCATACCTTCGCTGTGAACAGTTCCGTACTGATACCGAGGCCGGAAACCGAAGGGGTGATTGAAGCTGTATTGGCGCGCTACCGGAACGTTGAAGCGCTGTCACTTCTCGATATCGGCACAGGTTCTGGCTGTATAGCTGTTTCAATCGCGGTAGAAAGGCCGAAATGGAGGGTCGTTGGCTCCGATATATCTTCTGCCGCACTTGAAACGGCTCGCGGGAACGCATCCTTGCTCTCCGCTTCGAACGTGGAGTTTGTCGAATCCGATCTCTTCTCCGCGATAAACGGAAAATTTGACGTAATTGTTTCCAATCCTCCATATGTTCCCTCTTCCGACGAGAAAAACATCATGGCAGATGTGAGGGAGTATGAACCTCATGGCGCCCTCTTTGCGGGTGATGACGGGCTATCTGTCATAAGGAGGCTCCTTGCTGTAGCATCGGGGCACCTGCATCGCGATGGAATGCTCTTTTGCGAGATCGGATTCGGGCAGAGGGACGACGTGGAGACTCTTATTGCAAACGCTCAGGGTGATGATTGGAGCGGTTATTCATTTATCCAGGATCTCTCCGGTACGGATCGCATTCTAGCAGTGCAAAGATCGGGAAAAAATGGGAGGGATTAGCCGCTTGGCGTCCCGTCGACGTTTGCTATCGGAAATAAACTTTCCTGCCGCATCTTTCACCATTTTCAGTTTCTTCGGTAGAATGAATGTTGGAGAAATATGGAGCTAATAATTATCGAGGGCGGACAGAGACTGGAAGGTGATATTAACGTTTCTGGAGCGAAGAATGCCGCTCTCCCCGCCTTTGCCGCGTCGCTTCTCTGTCCGGGAGAATTCAGATTTTCAAACGTGCCGGAGCTGAGGGATATCAATACCATCTCATCGCTTATGCGGGAGCTGGGGGCGTCCATATCGAAGCAGGAAAATAATGCCATATCCATCAATACCGAGAATCTGAATGGATCGGTTGCGCCTTATGATCTTGTGCGGACAATGCGGGCGTCTTGCCTTGTGCTTGGCCCGCTCCTTGCCAGGCTCGGTCAGGCGCGCATCTCGCTTCCTGGGGGTTGCGCTATCGGCGAGAGACCTATCAATCTTCATTTAAAGGGTTTCGAGGCGCTTGGCGCCAGGATATCGCTTGAGCATGGCTATGTGAATGCGGATGCGCCGGAAGGCCTCCATGGGGCGAAAATAGTTTTCGATCTGGTAACGGTCACCGGAACGGAAAACCTAATGATGGCCGCGACAGCGGCAAAAGGGGAGACTATCCTCGAAAATGCCGCGCGTGAACCGGAGGTCGTTTTCCTGGGTGAGCTTCTGAAAAAAATGGGGGCGGATATTGAAGGGGCTGGAACCGATAAAATCGTAATCAGGGGGGGGCGCGAGCTGAGGGCCGTGGAAATGGGAATTATCCCGGACAGGGTTGAAGCCGGAACCTTTATGGCCGCGGCGGCCATAACGGGGGGACATTTGAAAATAACGAACTGTCTGCCGAAGCACCTTGACGCTGTGACACAGAAATTCGTTGAAGCAGGGTGCAGGATAACCGCCGGAGACGATTGGATAGATATCCTCGGCCCGAAAAGACCGGGTGCCGTGGACATAGAGACCGCGCCATACCCCGCTTTCCCTACCGACATGCAGGCGCAGTTGATGGCAGTGATGTCGGTTGCCGATGGCGCAAGCGTCATTACGGAGACGATTTTTGAAAACCGTTATATGCATGTGGCGGAGATGCGGAGAATGGGGGCGAACATAACCGTAAGGGACAAGACGGCATTCGTCAAGGGTGTGGCAAACCTTTCAGGCGCAAACCTGATGGCTACCGATTTGAGGGCAAGCGCTTCGCTGATCGTCGCCGGTCTTGCCGCGCAGGGGCTTACTGAAATAAGACGTATCTACCACCTCGACCGCGGCTACCAGAGGATAGAGGAAAAGCTGAAAAAAGTGGGCGCGGTCATCCGCAGAGAAAAAGAGTAGTAATTCATGATTATTTTTTTTAGATTAGGCGAATGAAACTTACTGAATTGCCTTTCGGACTCTCCGGGAAAGTTTTCAGGAGTCCGATGCCTTTCAGCATCTACGATCCCGCCGAAGAGATGTACGATGAATATTCAAAGAATTCTGTTTCAGTGGTGGTAATGCTCACAGGCGACCATGAAGCGAGGCAGAATACAGGCCGGAACCTGAAGGAGATTTACACAAGCGATGGTCTGGAAGTCCTTCATCTCCCAATAATCGATTTTTCCATCCCCGGAAGAGCGGAAATGGATATCCTTGTTGAGACGGCCCTTGAGCGCGCCACAGGGGGGAAGAATATAGTCGTCCACTGCCACGCCGGAGTTGGGCGTGCCGGTCTCTTCCTTGCCAGCATGGCAAAAAAGTCGCTCGGCATGAGTGGAAAGCAGGCGATCGAATTCGTTAGGAAATATATCCCGTTCGCCCTGGAGACAGCCGAGCAGAGGGCCTTTGTCACGGGTGGCGAATAAAACATCCCGGCTTTTCTAAAGAAATCTCTTCCTTTCGCTATCTGCTATGATATGCGGATGAATTCAAGTGGAACCGCAGTCATCATCCTTGCCGCAGGGAAGGGGAAAAGGATGAAATCCGACCTTCCGAAAGTTCTTCACCTTTTAAGGGGTAAGCCGCTAATTAACTGGGTGATCTCTGCCGTTGAAAGCATGATGCCTGCCAGGATCATCGCCGTTGTCGGCCATAAGGCGGAAGAGGTGGAAAGATCCCTTTCCGGCGGGAATATCCTTTTTGCCCGTCAGGAGGAACAGCTCGGCACAGGGCATGCCGTAGCGCAGGCTACCGGACTGCTAAGCGATTTTTCCGGGGATGTCTTTGTGCTTTGCGGGGACGTCCCTTTGATAAAAGCAGAAACCCTCCGCGAAATGCTGGATATCCACCGAAGGGATAAAAGCGCCGTCACTCTCCTCTCTGTGATCATGCAAAACCCTGCGGGATACGGCAGGATCTTGCGCGACAGCCGGGGGAACGTAATCGCGAATGTCGAGGAGAAATGCGCTACCGAATCGGAGAAGGGGATACGGGAAATAAACGGCGGCATCTATGTATTTGATTCGTCATTTCTGTTTGATTCCATTGGAAAGATTTCTTCCGATAATGCGCAGGGAGAATACTTTCTCCCCGATCTCATAAAGATCGCGGTTGACATGGGGCTCAGCGTCTCTTCGCTTACGCTTGATAATTATCTGCAGTTGGTAGGCGTAAACAGGAACGAGGACCTGAAGCTTCTTGAAGATATGCTTGCTGAAAGGGTAGAGGTTTAATTTGTCAGGTATCGTAGGCTACATAGGTCACAGGGAGGCGAAGCCAAACATTCTGGACGCTCTTGAACGTCTGGAATACAGGGGGTACGATTCCGCTGGGCTGGGGGTAATTTCGGAAGGGAAACTGAAAGTTTTCCGGACACTAGGGCGCACCTCCGTTTTGTCGGAAAAGCTGTCGAACATACAGCTCTCCGGGAGTATAGGGATAGGCCATACAAGATGGGCGACACACGGTATGCCGGCTGTAAGGAACGCCCACCCGCTCAAGACCGGAGGGACTGCGGTTGTCCATAACGGGATACTTCAGAACGCCGTCGATCTGAGGGTGGAGATAAAGGCCTACGGCGGGAAGCTGAGTTCCGAGACCGATTCAGAGGTTATACCCCATCTGGTAAACAGGCATTGGAAAGGGAATCTTCTCGCTTCAGTGCTTGAAGCGCTGAAAAAAATCGAAGGTTCCGTTACCTGCTGTGTTATTTCCGAGAGGGATCCCGACAGCCTCGTTGCGGTACGGAAGGGAAATCCGCTCGTTGTAGGCCTTGGCGAAGGGGAGCAGTTTGTCGCCTCCGATGCGCCAGCTATCGCTCCTTATACAAACCGGATGGTCTATCTGAAGGATGGGGAAGTGGCGCTGTTATCCCACGAAGGGGCGCAGTTTTTCGATTTTTCAGGCAGGCCGATCATGCAGGATCCGCAGATCATTTCATGGAACCCTGTTCAGGCGGAGAAGAGGGGATATCGCCATTTCCTGCTTAAGGAGATAGTTGAATCGCCCCGGGCGGTCCGGGAAACGATTTCGCAGTTCCTTCCGATATCAAGCGAGAAGGTATCTATAGATTATTTTAATTTTCCACACATGGATATTGGTGATATCAGCCGGATAGTTTTTTTTGGCAGCGGTTCCTCCTATTATGCGGCCATGCTGGGACAGCTGTTTTGCGAGTCGATGTCCGGCATTTCCACGTCGAGGATATTCTCTTCCGAGTTTCGTTACGGCGCGAGAAAGATAGAAGATGGTGCTCTCTATGTGGCGATATCGCAGTCGGGAGAATCGCTTGATACGCTCGAATCGGCAAGATATGTTTTGGCAAACGGCGGTAGGCTGATGGTGATTACGAATAATCCGTCCAGTTCACTCGGCATGATGGCGCACTATCCTCTTATAACCCAGGCCGGTCCGGAAGTGTCGGTTGCGTCGAGCAAGACCTTCAGCGCGACTCTTGCCGCGCTTATCATTCTCTCTTTCCATCTTGGCAAGGAGAATAAATTCCTTTCGAGGGAGGCACAGCAGAAGTTTGTAGACGAACTTGAGCGCGTATCCGAAAAAATGGAGATGATGATCACCTATGAGGCCCTTATACGGAGGCTTGCCGACCGTTTTACCACGCACAGATCCTTCTTTTTCGTGGGGCGCGGATTTCTTTATCCCATGTCTCTTTATTCCGCCTTGATGATGAAAGAGGTTGCAAATATGCATGGTGAAGGGTTGCTGGCGGGAGAAATCAAGCATGGCTCCATTAGCCTGATAGAAAAGGGGACGCCGATAATGTTTTTCGGGAACCAGTCCTTTCTCAAGAACAGGCTGGCCGACGACCTGGATGAGCTGAAGGCCAGGGGCGCGACGGTGATCGCCACCGGATTCAGTACCGATTCAGCGATCAGCAGGCATTGCGATGAATTTATTGCCGTTCCAAATATCGATGACAGGCTATCGCCGTTATTGGCGATTGTACCTGCGCAACTTTTTATTTATTATTTAGGGCTGTATAACAGAAAAGATATTGACCGGCCCAGAAATATCGCGAAGAGCGTGACAGTCTAGAAGGGAATTACCAGTATGAAAGCGTTGATCCTTGCCGCTGGCGGTGGAACGAACATGAGTCCGTTCTCTGAAACGAGGCCGAAATCTATGTTGCATGTCGCCGGGCGTCCCCTCCTTTACCGCACGATAAACATGCTTAGGGATTCGGGTTTCAGCGAAGTTTTCCTCGTAATCGGCCCCAAAGGCGACAAGGTGAAGGAATATTTCGGTAATGGCGAAAATCTGGACATATCACTCAGTTATGTTTTCCAGAAAAAACAGGACGGTATTGGCGATGCGCTTCTTCAGGCGGAGAAATGGATTAATCCGGGGGAGCATTTTCTCCTGGTCTATTCGGATGTCGTTACGGACGAAAATATCTTTGCCAGTGTTTTACAGTCTTTTGGAGTTTCAAACGTACCGGTAGCGGGCATAGTGTTACCCACGCAGTCTTCCGCTTTCGGGAACGTTTATATGGATAAGAATATGGGGATAACGAAAATAGTGGAAAATCCCGCTGGCAAGGGTACAGGCAATTATGTGCTTGGAGGGGTGTTCGTGCTCCCATATGCTTTTTTCAGCTACCTGAAAAAAGTAAACGGCAATATGACGAAGGCGCTTGCGTCACTTATTTCGAACGAAGGATTGAAAGCCTCCATCTGGGAGAAGGGGTGGATAGACATCGGTTATCCATGGGACATTCTTTCAGCGAATCGGATGATCATGGATACATGGAAGACCTCCTCCGTCCATCAAAACATCGTGGTCAAGGATGCGAAACTGAAGGGCCCAGTATTTATAGAGGAGGGTGTGGAGATACGCTCGGGCGCGATCATCCAGGGGCCGTCGTTTATTGGAAGGGGTTCCTATATAGGGAACAATGTTCTTATAAGGAAATACTCCTCGCTGGGGCCAGAGTCTACCGTAGGTTTCGGCGTCGAACTAAAAAACTGCGTCCTCTTCGGGAAATCCAGGATCGGCCGTCTCTCTTTCATAGGGGATAGCGTCATCGGCATGAATGTAGATATTGGTTCCGGCACAATGACGATAAACTGCAATATCGACAAGGCCGTAGTTAAGACGAAGATAAACAGGACGGAATTGAACACAGGGATGTCAAAGCTCGGCGCGTTCGTCGGGGATAACTCCGTATTGGGTTGCGGGCACAATCTGAAGCCTGGTTCGATTATAAAGAACGGAGTGGTGGTACCGCATCATCTTACTTTCCCGAAAGAGGTGAGATAGCCATGTGCGGAATCAGCGGCGTCGTTTCATCGCAGAATGTGGTTTCCAGGCTACAGTCCGGCATTCAGAATCTTGAATACAGAGGTTACGATTCATGCGGCATGGCCGTTCTGAACGGCAGTGGCACGGTCGTCAGGAAAAATATCGGTTATGTGGCGGAAGTTGCAGAAAGGGAGAAGTTCTCGTCGCTTACCGGTTCTGTCGGTATCGCTCACACAAGATGGGCCACCCACGGCGGCGTAACACAGCAGAACGCGCATCCGCATCTGAGTTGCGACGGCAGGATAGCGATAGTGCACAACGGAATAATAAGCAACTATCTGAAACTGAAAAAATACCTTGAAGGGCAGAAACATGTTTTCACTTCCGAGACCGATTCGGAAGTAGTCGCCCACCTGATAGAGGAGTATGTAAACAACGGAAGAACCATAGAAGCCGCGTTCGTGGAGGCGTTAAGGGAGCTGGAAGGTTCATTCGCCATCGCCCTCGTCTCGGTGAATGATCCGAACAGAATATATTGCGCCAAACATGAAAGTCCGCTCATCATCGGCCTCGGCGAGAACGAGAACTACGTCGGTTCCGATTTTAACGCCTTCATCGAACACACCAAGAGTTCGGTCATTCTGGATGACGGGGAATTCGCGATTGTATCAAACGAAGGGTATTCGGTAAAAAAGATCAAGAATGGGGAGCCTGTCCTGAAAAAGGTAACCATCATTGAATGGGACGCCGAAATGGCCAAAAAAGGGGGCTTCCCGCATTTCATGCTCAAGGAGATTCACGAACAGCCAGATTCGGTAGCCAATGTTCTCGCCATTGAAGAAAAGAAAATCGTGGAGCTCGCCCGGATGATTGTTGAAGCTAAACATTCATACCTTGTAGGCGTTGGCACCACATATTACGCCGCGCTGTTCGGGCAGTATCAGTTCGCGGAGCTCGCCGGGATCATGGCTCCGGCCGTTAGCTCGGACGAGGCGCTTGAATCCGCCCCGATGTCCGAGGGAGATTTTATCCTTGCCGTTTCACAGTCGGGCGAAACCTACGATACTCTCCGGGTGCTTCGTACAGCGAAAAAGAACCGGGTGAAAACCGCCGCCATCGTCAATGTAATAGGTTCCACAATGTCGCGCATGGTCGACATTGCGGTGATGCAGGGGTCAGGGCCGGAGATATGCGTGATTTCCACCAAGGTGGCGATTGCGCAGATGGTCTCTCTCATGCGTGTCGCAATCGAGGCGGGAGTGATAACGAAAAAGATATCTCAGGCGAAAAAGAGGGAATACATGAAACAGCTGGGGAGCCTGCCGGAACTTATTGGCACCTTCCTCAACGAGAACTCCGCTTTCATACACAATCTTGCCACAAGGCAGGCGCATCAGAACAACTGGCTCTTCCTAGGCAGGGGGAAATATTATCCCATGGCTCTTGAGGCCGCGTTGAAGGTCAAGGAAGTCGCGTACCACCACGCCGAAGGTATGCCTGCCGGATTTCTAAAGCATGGCACCATCGCGCTGATAGATGAAAAGATACGCACCATGGTTTTCCTCCCGCCCGAAAGCGACAAGGGACTTTATGGAATGATCATGAGTTCCATCGAAGAGGTGAACGCAAGAGGCGGGAGCATCGTCGGGATACATTTTTCAAAGTCGTTGAAAAACTCGAAGCTCTTTTCAGACCAGCTCTGTCTCCCCAAAACTCACCCCTTCATAGCGCCTATAATCACGCTGGTTGCGGCGCAACTATATTCCTATTTTGTGGCAACCGCCCTGGGACGCAATGTCGATAAGCCGAGGGCCCTGGCGAAGTCCGTTACCGTAGCGTGACAAAAAACAGCTACGACAAAACCCCTCCTGCCGTAGCGCGTATTCAGGGGACGGACGGCGTTCGCGCGCAGGTCGCCATAGCGACAGGTTTTGAGGAGGGGCCTCTTGAAGTTTTTCAGAAGTATGGGGTGATGACGGAAGAGTTTTTCGAGCTCTACTGCTACTCCCATGTCACCGCCCTTATCGAGCGCGGAGAGCTGGAAAAAGGGGGAGAGGTGTTGATCGGCTGGGACTCCCGCGATGTTGAAGGATTCTACACATCCAAGGCGCTCTCCGGCATAGCAAAGGGTGGGGCAAAGCCGTGCGTACTTGGAACTATCCCGACGCCCGGTGTTTCGCTCGCACTTTTCGCGCGCGGTACCTCTACCGCCTTCATGATCACCGCCTCACACAATCCGAGCGATCAGAATGGAATAAAGATATTTCTCTCTCCTCACGGAGGGAAAACCCTTCCCGCCGACGACGAGATATTGACGGCGAAATTGTTTAAAACCGATTATGAAAAGGTGAGGCTGGCAAAAATTCTTTTTGAATCGGAAGATATCTCGTCCTGGGCGCGCTCACTGTTCATAGATTTTCATGCCGACCCGCGCAACAGCTGGGGAGGAAAACAGGATCTTTTTGCCGACACGGTTGTTGTGCTGGATACGGCGCACGGGGCGACGGCAGGCGTCGTTAAAGATATCTTCAACAGGTGCGGGATAAACGACATAATCCATGTGGCATCGGAGCAGAACGGGAACATAAACGAGAATTCGGGAGTCGCCATGCTGGAGGGGATCAAGTCGATCAGCTACGCTGATTATGAGGCCGGCTCAAGCATTTCGTCTCACCAGGGTGTGAACGCGATATTTGCGGAGATCGCCTGTCGCCGTGAAGCATACGCCAGGGGGGAGAAAAAACTATTTGGTGTAGTTTTCGATGGCGACGGCGACAGATTTTTCCTCCTCTACTACCAATCCGATAGCGATTCCGTGCATGTTCTTTCTGGGGATGAATGCGCGGCACTGCAGGGGGAATACCTGATAAAGAGAGATCCCGAAAAATACAGAGGGACGCTTTTCGTCCATTCGGTTGAAAGTGATATCAATCTGGCTCGGCACGCTGACGCTCTTGGATTTGTTCCGAGGCTCACCGCGGTAGGGGACAAATGGGTGCTTCAGGAGGCGATACTCTCGGGCGACAAATTCGGTATCGGATGCGAGGAGACAGGCCACTCCATACATGGCGGATACGCAGTCGATGCAAGCGGGTCGGAAAGGCTTTTCTATGCCGGAAACGGGATAAAGGGGGCCATAAACACTCTTTGCGCGATAATGGAACTTTCGAAAAGTGAGCGGGGATTTTCCGAAAAATTCCTCGAGCCTTTCGAGCCGGGTTATAAAAAGACCTCCTACTCCTACTACGTCAACAAGAAATCGTTCCACCGTGGGAGCCGTATATGGAACGGGGTAAAGGAGATCGTGGAGAAATTTTTCTCCGCCGCTTCCGGCGAGTTTGTCATCAGGGAGGAGCCGATGGACTCCGAGCCAGATATGCTCTATTTCCTTATTCGGGACAAGGGGGATAAAATCATGGGGTCGGTTTTCGTAAGGAATTCCGGCACCGAGGACAAAATAGGGGTAAACCTTCGGGGCGATGCGCCTCTCAGCAAGATGCTTGGGGATGTTGCCGATGAAGCTGTGTTCTACCTGATGCGCGAAATGAAAAATATGGAAAATCCGCTGGCAAAGGCTGAAAGTGAGATACTGAAAAAGATATCAGAACGGGAATCGATTAACGAAGATGAGTTCACCCATATCGGATTTAAAAGGCTGATTACGGAGATGGAGATAAAACAGAAGCTGATAAGGAGGTACGGGAGCGGTTATGAGCTTACCGGGCTGGGGAGGAGATTGATTGGTTAAAATACCAGGTTACCAGGGGTTGTTCCCTTCCGTGAAAGATTTTGACCATGCGGCGATTTTCACCGGATGCGAAAGGGCCTGGGACGCGCTTGCGAAAATAGAAGGGTATATCAGCGGATATATTTCCGCCCTGGAGGATACCCCTATTCCCGAAGGACTTGAAATACAGTCGGGGCACGAGTCTTACCTTTTCTGTTCCAGCCCTCTTCGGCTGGAGAGGGATTTTTATTCGAGCAGTTTGAAAATACTGATAAGGAGCGGAACAAGAATAGAGACAACGGCTATCATAAAGGGACCGGCGATAATCGGCAAAAACTGCGATATACGGCAGGGGGCATACTTGAGGGGATACTTGATAGCAGGCGATACATGCACACTCGGGCATACGACGGAGATAAAAGGCTCCATCATCATGAACCATTCCGAGATGGGGCATTTCAATTACATCGGTGATTCGGTCATCGGCAGTTTCGTAAATATCGGCGCGGGAACGAAACTCGCCAACCTGAAATTCCGCTCCCCTTCCGAAAAGGAGAACGTGAATTTCCCCGAGATAAGTTTTGTGGCGAAAGATCCGGAAAACGGCAAATCGGAAATAGTGATGACAGGGTTGTCGAAATTCGGCGCCGTGCTTGGCGATTACTGCGAGCTGGGGTGCAACTCCGTTCTTTCGCCCGCTGTCATCCTCGGCACCGAGTGCTGGGTCTATCCGAATTTCACCGTGCCATCGGGATATTACGATGCGAAAAGTTTTATCGCCCCAGCGACGCTGAAGGCGAAAACACGCCCCCTTCCGCATAGTTCCCGTTAAACTGCGCTACTTTTACCGATTCCTGACGAAAGTCATAGTCGTATTTTTCATTTGCAGTTAAAATCAGGTTTAACAAAATATAACGGAGAAAAAGGAAAAATGCCGACTATTACTGAAGATATGACTATCAACGAAGTTGTGAACAAGTACCCCGCAACGATGAAGGTATTTAACGACCATAAGGTCGATTCGTGCTGTGGAGGAGCAGAGAGCATCAAAACAACCGCGAACGTTGCGAATGCCGATATACCGAAATTGATGGAAGACCTTAACAACGCCGTGAACAAAAAGGGATGAAAATGAAGCATACAAAATGGAAGCAGGATTTCTTTGCCAATGTAGAACCTATCGCCATGCGCGATCCCCTCGCGTCGGTGCTTGGCGCTACGGACGATGACGAACCTATCTACTACTCCTATCAGGATTGCGTAAAGGTATCGGGCCACGCGTGCGCGTCGGTTTCATCGGCGTATCAGATGACGAAACTGGCGCTCAAGGCGCTTTATGGTGATGAGATACCTGTGCGCGGGAATATCAACGTTCGCTACGCAGGGGGACGTGAAGACGGCGCCAACGGCCCCATCGGCCAGGTGATACAGTTCATCACCGGCGCGGCGATTGAGACCGGATTCCACGGCCTCGGCGGCAGGTATGTCCGCTCGGATAGGTTTGTTTATGACGATGAGATGGACGCAGTCGGACCCGGCATCGTCGCAATTTTCAAACGCGCCGATACCGGGAAGGAAGTCCTTGCGCGCGCTGTCCCGTCGCTTGTGAAGATGACGGACGAGGAGATGGAGAATTCCAACTACATGCCAAAGGTTATCCAGGGCGCGGCAACGCCCGAGGAGCGGGAGAAGTTCTACATGTACTGGCAGGGAAAGAACAAGAAGATACTCCTCGAAGATAATCCCCAGGCCTTCACGGTAGAGGAAGTCTGACGGCCTCTAGTTTTTTCCGCTAAGGGATATCCTCGGACGCCTGGCTGCCGGATATCCTTCAAGTTGATTTCGGACAGCGAGTGCCCCTCTTTGCGCCTCCATCCCGGAAGCACACCGCCGGGGTGGATTATCACGTCCGATGTATAGGTAATTCCGTCGATGACCATCTTTCCGAAAACGTATTTGTCAATCATCGCGCACCTCATGCGGAGTCGGTTGGTTTATTCCCCTCGTTGCTGTACGGTTCAATGATAAGGATCGGCCCCTCTTTTTTGACGACTTTTACCGCGCCACCTTTTTCGATGTTCCCCGCGGTACTGCGGACTTCCCATAGCTCGCCGTCTATCTCCGCGGAGCCGACAGGGGTAAGGGGGGTCATGGCGATTCCGATCTCACCTATCAGCCCTTCGGATCCGATGCTCATTTTCCTCGGTTTCATGAATATGGCCCAGCTCACCATGAAGAAAAATAGTCCACCCATGAAGAGCGCCACTGGGATGATCACCGCGAGATTGACCTTCATGTATTCGTCGGGGTGGTCGATGAGCATGATTCCCCCAAGAATCATCGAGACTACCCCGCCGATAGTGAGGGCGCCGAAAGAAGGGACGAACAGCTCCGCCAGAAAAAGGATCATCGCCAATATCAGGAGGAGGAGCCCAGCGTAATTGACCGGGAGTGACTGCAGTGCGAAAAATCCGAGGATGAGGCAGATACCCCCTATTATGCCGGGGAGCACCACGCCGGGGTTCGACATTTCAAAAAATATTCCGTAGAAACCTATCATCAGAAGGATGTAGGCGACGGTCGGGTTTGAGATGATATCGAGAAACTTCTGCCGTTCGGTCATTTCGATGGTGACCCGTCCCGCGCTTTTTATGTCGATAGTCTTCATTCCGGTAGCGGTTTTCACCTCTTTCCCGTCGATCTGCTTTAGAAGCTCATCCAGATTTTCCGCCACATAATCGATGATGTTCTTTTTTAAAGCCTCTTTTTCATCGACGCTCACAGCCTTTCTGACAGCCTCCTCGGCCCAGTCTCCGTTCCTACCCCTCTCTTGGGCAAGTGAGCGTATGTATGAGGCGGCGTCATTTTGCACCTTCTTCTCCATTGTCCTGCTCATCTCCTGTCCCCCACCGGAAACCGGGCTTGCCGCCCCCTGTGAAGTTCCAGGCGCCATTGCGGATATGTGCGAAGCCATCGCGATAAAAGTTCCAGCCGAGGCCGCACGCGAGCCTGGAGGTGAGACGTAAACAGCCACCGGGATGGAGGAGTTCATTATCTCCTTCACGATGATCCTCATTGACGTATCGAGGCCGCCGGGTGTGTCCATGGTGATGACTATCAGGGATGCGGAGTTCTCGTCGTTTATTTTCGTTATATTCCCCGCGAGGAATTCCGCCGCTATCGGGTTGATAATCCCCGCAAATTCGAGCACTTTTACGGGTTTTACGGCGCTGGTCGCATTTTCGGCCCCTCTGTCTGCGCTCTCTTTTCCCCCCGCGGTTGTAAGCGGCAAGGCGGAAAACGCGAGAAACAGCGCGATAGCCCAAAAATATTTAAGCGTTACCATATCAATATTATTCCATATTTGAGGAAAGGGTTCCGAATATAGTTGAAAAGCGAAAACTGCGGTGTATTTCCCTGAAGAAGTTTTTGTTTATTAAAAACGGCTATCTGTTATAATTCCTTCTTCGTGGGCGAATAGCTCAGCTGGGAGAGCACCTGCCTTACAAGCAGGGGGTCACAGGTTCGATCCCTGTTTCGCCCACCATATTTCGATAGCACACTAAAATTCCATCACGGCAGGAAACATACGGGGAGAGGCGTATTAAAAGGTTCAATCTCCTTAACGAGGGGCCAGGGATCCGGTTCACGATAAAACCGTCGGACAAACGAGCATCCATCGCTTCACTCCTGAATGTTTTCTTCATCCTTTTAATTCTTTCGTTGACGGTCTGGTTTTTTATCTCGGCCATGCTGACCGGTTCAGAGGAGGGGGCTGAAGTCTCGGCCTCTGTCACTCAAATGCCGGAAGAAGAACCGCCGGGGGAGGTTTTCAAGCCGCAGACTGAACCGGCGGAATATCGGAATTTCCACGATGAAAAGATAAAGGAGGAGCCTTTGCCTTTAGCGAAAGAGGGAGCCGCAGAGATTGGAGAAGCCAAATTTGTAGTAATTTCAAAAGAGGAAGTGGAGAGGAGATTCCCCTCCGCTGAAGCTCCGAAATCCCGGGAACATGGCTATTTTGTAAGGTATGCCATATTTCTGGACAGGAAAAATGCCGCGGCTTTCAGTAAAAATCTTGAGGAAAAAGGGATAAAAGGGTCGGTATTCGAGACGAAATATCCTCTCCCTTCATTCAGTGTGAAGGCCGGGCCGTTTGTGAATCCTGATTCTCGCAAAAGGGCTCAAAAGGAGTTGAAAAAATTAGGGGTTGCACCGATACCCTTTCTTGAACAAAAATACATAGTATCGGGGTCTGTCTGGAACAGAAGCATCGCCACAGGGGTACAGGAGAAGCTTGGCAGTATCGGGATACCCGCGGAACTGGTGATTGAGAAAAAACCGAAGAGAGTTTACAAGGTGATCTCGGAAATTTTTAGGGATATGGGATCGGCCAAGCTGTGTGCCGAAAGGGCCGATGCGGCGGGATTTAAAACAATAATTGAATTGAGGGACGATGAACGGGAATAACGACGGAAAGATCACGGCCATTCCGGACAAGATGTTCTTCAAGATAAGCGATGTCTCGGAAATAGCAACGATCGAGCCTCATGTGCTCAGGTATTGGGAGAGCGAGTTCTCCGAACTGAAACCGAGAAAGACCAACAGCGGGCGGAGGCAATATACAAGAAAGGATATCGAGCTTATTCTCGAGATAAAATCTCTTCTGTACGAGGACGGATTTTCCATCGCCGGAGCCAAAAAAAGACTTCAGAAACGCAAAAAAACAAGCTCAAAGGAAGACGCGATAATTGATGCCGTACGGCAGACAAGGAAGGGATTAAAGGAAATTCTCGGAATTCTCAATAGCTGACCCGCACCCTCGACCCCTTACCGGCAGATTTCATGAATTGAATAGGCCCCCCCTAATAAAGTCAATTCTCCACTTTTTACGCAATGTTATTTTGACGGTTGGGCATGGATAATTCTGCCTACCTGCCAAATATCCCTCACGATCATGGAATGATGGGCATTCAATCCTGTGACGTATCGCGGAAAACAGCCAACATATAAAGCTTTTAAAAACAATAAGATAGTAATAATAATCTTTTAATATCATTAATTCTCTTCCGTTTTCCCAATAGTGGCACACCTTTTGCCCCTTACTTGGTCAGACAATATTTTTGACGGGAGATAGCAATGGACAAAGGATCGTATGTAGCCGCGAGCGGCAGTATCGCTCAGGAGAGGGCGATGGAGTATATCAGCAACAACATGGCGAATATGAACACGCCCGGATTCAAGGCGGACAGGGCTATCTTCGAGTCGTATCTGAAGGACAATCTCAAACCGGGCGCGGGGATCGGCACACGCGCGGAGATCGCTTCTGGTTATCTTCCACAGAGTAAAAACGATTCTACATATCTGGTAGCATCTGGAAAATTTACCGACTTTTCACAGGGCGCCCTAAGGCAGACAGACAGTCCTCTTGATATCGCCCTTGAGGGTGATGGATTTATTGCGCTACTTACACCGGACGGCGAAAAATATACCCGCGGCGGTAGCTTTACCGTAGGGCGCGAGGGGTATCTGGAAACACTCGACGGCAATGTAGTTATCGACAGGCAGAACAGCCCTATCAGACTGGACGAAGGGGCGTTTCACATCAGGGAAGACGGCACCATTGCAGGGTCAAATGGTGAGGATATAGCTCAGCTGAAGGTCGTGAAGTTTGCCGACAACGAGGTCTTGAAGAAGGAGGGTAACTCTCTTTACCTGGCTGAAAACATGGAAAACACTTCATGGTCGGATGCGATTGTGAAACAGGGCTTCCAGGAAGGGTCGAACATAAATCCGGTATCTGAAATGGCAAAGATGATTACTGCCTTGAGGCAGTATTCCACGTTCCAAAAGGCGATACAGTCGGAAGACGAAATGAATTCAAAACTTATCAATCAGGTTGCCCGGTAGTTAATACATGAAACATGAAACAGTAAAAATATTAGGAGATAGCCAATGTTAAGATCACTTTACACAGCCGCCACAGGCATGGGAGCTATGCAGAAAAACATCAGCGTAATTTCCAACAACCTCGCAAACGTCAATACCCTCGGGTTTAAAAGGAGCCGCGCGGAGTTTCAGGATCTTCTGTACCAGACGGAGAGGATGCCCGGCACAAAGGCTCCCGGAGGGACGCAGGTTCCGACAGGTATACAGATAGGTATGGGTACAAAGCTGGCGGCTGTTTCGAAGCTGCACACGCAGGGTGATTTCGAACAGACCGGTAACGAGCTCGATCTTTCAATTGAAGGAAAAGGATTTTTCCAGGTTTTGCAGGCTGATGGAAGCATCGGCTATACAAGGGTAGGCTCCTTCAGGCTCGATAGCAGCGGTCAGCTGGTCAGCTCGGACGGCGAGCCGCTTGATCCTTCGATCATCATCCCGCAGGACGCAATGGTGATCTCGATAGCCAAGAACGGCGAGATTTCCGTAACACAGCCCGGCTCTCCGCTCCCAAATGTTGTGGGGCAGATAGAGCTTGTCAATTTTGTAAACCCCGCAGGCCTCAATTCCGAGGGGGGGGGGATTTACAAGGAGACCGAAGCAAGCGGCACACCGATGGTCGGCATTCCGGGTGAATCGGAGCTTGGAACCATCATGCAGGGATTTGTTGAGAGCTCAAACGTAAACGTCGTTGAAGAACTTACCAACATGATCCTTGCGCAGAGGGCTTACGAGCTCAACTCGAAAGGGATAACCACTTCGGATGAAATGCTTCAGACGGCGACAAACCTAAAGAGGTAATAGGTAATGAATAAAAGAAGGGTAGTGAAGGCGGTGCTTTTAACAATGCTGATCCTCCCCCTTACCATCATCGCGGAGGTTTTCGCAAAGCGATCAGTCCGCAGGGTTTTTACAGGAGGGAGTGCCACATGAAAAAGCTGTTTATATTAGCCGCGTTCCTATCGGTTTTCGCTATCCCAGTGCATCTTTCAGCGGCAACGCAGACGGAAAAAATTGCCGGTTCATGGGAAGATTTTTCCGAGTCTGTGAAGGAAGAGATCGAAATTGAATTCTCGAAGATCATAGATCCCCAGGTAAAGAGGTGGGAAATAAGCAGGATTAATCTCCCCGGAGAAGCAAATATTCCTGCGGATTTCGACAATTTCAGGATTGTCCCCATCGGCTCGCCAAGGGGCAAAAGAATATCGTTTGCCATAGAATTTCTGAATAAAGACAGCTTAATCAAAAGGTTGAATGGAACCGCCACCTTGAAGGCATATGCCGACATTGTGGTCGCCCAGTCGCACATCAGCGCGGGAACATTGATCTCGCCCGACATGCTGAGCCTTGAGGAGAAGGCGGTATCTCTCCCGATAGGGGATTTGTGCACGGAACTTGCAGAAGTAGAAGGTCAGGTAGCCGATAGACGGATTGCCGCCGGGTATGCGGTAAAAAAATCGTCAATAAAAAGCTCCCCCGATGTAAAGGCGGGCGAAATGGTTTTACTGATAGCTGAAAGTCAGAAGGTAAAGATAACGATGCAGGGAATAGCAAGGGAAGACGGTGCGATAGGTGAAACGATCTCGGTGTTGAACACCAGGTCGAACAAAAAAATATTTGGCCGTGTAATCGGGCAATCCGTTATTCAGGTCGTTTTTTAAGGAAAGTTGGGAATAGTGATGGGAACAAGGAAATTTTGGTTGAAGCTGACGGTGGCAATGCTCATCAGTCTCACGGTCGGCGCGTGCGCAAAGGAAATACCGGTGCCTGTAGTTGTGGAGCCGGAGCCTGAACGTCCAGCCCCAAGAACCGAGGGTTCCCTATGGCCGGGTGAAACAAGCAGAAGCACTCTGTTCTCCGACAAGAAAGCGGCAAGGATAGGGGACATTATTACCGTGCACCTTGTTGAAAGGAGTCAGGCAAGCAACAGCGCCGTCAGCAGGGATATCCGGGATAGCAAAAGCAGTTTAGATTTCAATCTCCCGCTTTTCGGCGCTAGCGCCGTTGCAGGCGGCATAGGCGGCGGCACTTCCTTCCGCGGCGTCGGCAACACCAGCCGTAGCGAGGATTTCACCGCGACAATATCAGCCATGGTGACAGAGGTTCTCCCAAACGGTTTGTTGAAGGTAGACGGACAAAGGGAGCTTAAGTTGAACGACGCGAACCAGTACATAAAAGTAACCGGGCTTGTAAGGCAGGAAGACATCAATTTTGACAACTCGATAATTTCATCAAAGATCGCAAGCGCGAAGATCACATACGAGGGGATCGGTAGCCTCGATCGGTCGACGACAGGCGGATGGGGCAAGAAACTTTTAAACATAATCTGGCCGTTCTAGGAGGCATCAATGAAAAGAAAATTGTTTAGGTTCATCGCGGTATTGCTGACGCTCGCAGTAGCATTGCCGTCAGGCGTTGATGCCGCAAGAATAAAGGACATCTCCTCGGTGGCCGGCATGCGTGAAAACCAGCTGATAGGATACGGGCTGATGGTCGGGCTGAAAAACAGCGGCGACCGTTCATATAAAACACCGTTCACCATTCAGACACTTCTCAGCATGTTGAAGAGGCTCGGTACTACAGTTGACATAAGACAGCTGTCGACTAGCGGCATGGGAGTGTCGCAGACAAGGCAGCTTAGGGATGTGCGCGTTGAAAACGTGGCCGCCGTGATGGTTACGGCCTCGCTCCCCTCATTCGCAAGGCCGGGCTCGAAAATAGATGTTCAGGTCTCCTCGCTTGGAGACGCAAGGTCGCTAGAAGGGGGAACGCTCCTCCTCACCCCGCTTAAGGCGGCTGACGGGATGGTTTATGCCGTGGCACAGGGGGAATTCAACCCCGCGACTGATAGCGGAAGCAAAAAAGGGAGAGGGCAGACTCTATACACGGGTGGTCTTATCCATGGCGGCGCGATAGTGGAAAAATCGGTTGATACCGACTTTGCGGTTAAATCGACTTTTAATATTCTTCTTAACAGCCCCGATTTTACCACTGCGAGCGCGATGGTATTCGCCATTAACGACAGAATGGGCGAAGGCGTCGCAAAAGGGATAGACGGGGGAACCGTTCAGGTGGTATTGCCGGAATCCTTTAAAGGCGATCCGTTTGGTTTTCTTTCTGAGATCGAAGTGCTGAACGTCGAGCGGGATGTAATCGCAAAGGTAGTTATCGATGAAAAGTCAGGCACGATTATCATCGGCGAAAGCGTAGAGATTAATAACGTCGCCATCTCGTTTGGCGGAATGACCCTGGAGGTGAAAAACCCGTTTATTCAACAGACTGTGAACGAGAAAAAAGAAAGTCTAAATATGCTAAGAAGAAATACCGATATTCAGGAATTGGTAAGGGCTTTAAACGCGCTTGGGGTCTCGCCGCGCGATCTGGTGGCAATATTCAGGTCACTACGTTCCGCAGGGGCGCTCAGCGCAGAATTGGAGATAATATCATGAGAACAGAAAACGTAAAGAGTGCAGTTATTCCGGAAAACCTCACCCCACGACAGAAAAAGGACCTTCAGAAACTGCAAAAGCTCAGCATGGAATTTGAGGCCTTTTTCATGAAAGAGACCGTAAAGGCGATGCGGGATACCGTACCTCAGAACGAACTGATAAACGGCGGACAGGCAGAGGAGATATACCGCTCCATGTATGACGATCAGCTCGCCACATCTCTCGCGGAAAAAGGGAATTCGGGAATAGCAAAGGCCATCTTTAAACAAATGTCTAGGGCCTATTTGGATACAGGCTCGATGGCGACCGCTGGAATAAGATAATGAAAGAGCTGAAGGAGCTTGCGATGGTTCTTGAGAACAACGTGGAGCTTTACGAAGACCTTGCCTCAAAAACCCTTGAGGAGCGTGAGGCTATCGAAAAATGCGAATTCGTCAAGATCGCGCGAATTACAGAGGAAAAGGAAAATATCGTATTCCGCATAAAACAGCTGGAAAAGAAAAGATCGGATCTTGTCCTTGAGATATCCAGGGAGATGGAAAAACCCGGAGAGATAACACTAAAGGAAATAGCCAGTCATTCAAAAGCGGCGACGATGAGCAAGGCCCTACTTTCGCTCTCGGATAAATTAAAGGAGATATTTTCGAGGGTTCAGGAAATGAACGACTTCAATAAAAAAATATTGTCGAGCGCTGTTCGCACATTGCGAAACGCGATCATGTTTTCTGACAATACGTCAAAACCGCTTCTTACCTATTCCGGTACCAGGCTGAACCAACAGCGTGTTACACCCGGAAGCATGCTAAAAAAGGCGATGTAAAAATGAACGTATATAACGCAATGAATACCGCAAAGTGGGCTCTTCTCACGAATCAGGCCGCCATTGAGGTGACTGGCCAGAACATAGCAAACGTTTCAAATCCCGATTACAACAAGCAGGACGTGATGCTTACAACGTCGACTCCGATAAATTACGGTAACGTAACGATCGGAACCGGCATAAGGCTCGATTCCGTAGTACGGCGGTTTGACAATCTGGTGTTCGAGCAGTCGCTTGAAGCAAATTATACCCTTGAAAACTGGAAGTCCCGCGTGAATGTCATGGATAGGCTTGATATTGTTTTCAATGAAGCGGACGTAGGGCTTGGTGGGATGTTGTCGGATGTTTTTCAGGGATTCTATAATCTCGCGATTAATCCCGAAGGGGCCGTGGAAAGAAGGGATGTAATAGAGCGGGCTTCAACGCTCAGTCAGAATGTGAGCAGAGTGGGGACCGAGCTTCTCCGCCTGCGGATGGATATTGACAGAAAACTGAAAACATCCATGCCGGAGGTGAACAGGATAACCGGCGAGATAGCGCGGTTGAATTCGCTTGTCCATGAAACAGAAATAGGAACGAACAAGGCAAACGATTACAGGGATTCCAGGGACGCGCTCCTGAAACAGCTTTCGGGATATATGGACGTCCACTATTTTGAACAGAACAACAACGAAATAGTGGTAATGCTCAACGACGGAAGGCCATTGGTCGTAGGCCAGAACAACTATCAGCTCTCGGCAAAAGCAAGCGCAAACGACGCCTCCGTAAGCGATATCATGTGGGAGGACGCATCGGGCAACCAGATAAATATTTCATCCGAATTCAACGCGGGGCAGTTCGGCGCCTGGCTCGGTATGCGCGATGGCGATATCCCGAATTTCCTCGAAAAACTTGATACGCTTGCCGCGACGGTTGTGAAGGAAGTCAACCGGTTGCACGAAGGGGGTTTCGGCCTCGACGGCTCTACCGGTAATACGTTTTTCAACAACCTCACGCCTGGGGGAAGAGCGGATGTCGCCAACCTGGGCGGGGCGATACTTACTTCCGGATCTGTAACAAACCCTGAAATAGTAAACCTTGACCATTTTGTGCTGACGTTTGATGGGGCGGGAAACTACTCCGTCTACAACTCTGACAAAGGTAGTTCTTCCGGCACATATTCCTTCAATTCCGGCGCCTCGCTTTCGTTTTTCCAGGAACGCGGAATATCGATAGCGATAAACGGTGGCCCGGCAGCCGGCGACAAGTTCTATATCAGCGGGGCGGACAGGGCGGCTTTCAACATGAGGATGAATCAGCAGATAGTGGATAATCCAAGCAAGATTGCGGCAGGTTCGTCGACAAATGTCGGTGACGGCATTCAGGCGCGGCGCATAGCCGATCTGCAGTACAAGAAAACAATTGGCGGGGCATGGTCTGCCGTCGGCGCTGCCAGCGGGACCTATTCGGCATCGGGCCTCTTTACTTTCGATGATTTTCTCGGTTCCGTTGTAGGCGAGGTAGGGGCGTTGGCGAAGAACGCGCACAGCAACCGCCAGGTTTCAGAATCAATATCCAATCAGGTCATGAATTTCCGGGAACAGATATCCGGGGTGTCCATCGATGAGGAAATGGTCAATCTTGTCAAATACCAGCACGCCTATGGAGCGGCGGCGAAGATGATAACGACAGTCGATGAACTGTTACAGACATTATTAAATATTGTGTAAAGGTAATTTTCAATTTGACCGATACAGACATACAGGGAATATGACATGTTTAGAATAACCAACCGAATGATGTACAACAACTCGCTATCGAACATGTTCCTGCACACGCAGGGGATGATGAAAGCAAGCGAGCAGCTGTCGAGCGGAAAGAGGGTGAACAGACCTTCAGACGACCCGACAGGGATAGGCGATATTCTGATGTATAAAACACGTCTCGCGAGGAACGAGAGATATGTGGATATGAGCCAGAAAGCCGAAAATTATCTCATCGTAAGCGAAGGGAAGGTGGCAACCGCCACGGATCTCGCGAACAGGGCAAAAGAGCTGGCAATGTCACAGCTAGGCGCCGCAACAAATGCCGATACCGGGAGAATTACCGCGCTGGAAATAGCCCAGCTTGCGGAAACCGCCCTTGGCCTGGGCAACAGTAAAGTCGGCGGCGATTACATATTCGGAGGGCGCAGGACAAACTTCCCGCCAATAGACGCCAACGGCGAGTACGCAGGGGACAGTAAAAATCTGGTCGCGGAAGTGAATGAAGACTACCGGATCGACATGTCGATCCTCGCTTCGGAATTCCTTACAACCGACATGAACCCGAAACTGGATGTGGCAACGCCGCTGTCGATACTTCGCGGCGGAATGGGAATCTCCACGGGGAATTTCACGATAACCGACAGAAGCGGTGTTTCTGGGAATGTACAGATAAATCCCGGAATGAACATCAGCAACCTTATCGCGGCGATAAACTCCAGCGGAGCGAATGTGACGGCATCCCTGGCTCCTGACGGTATGAGCCTGAGAATAATGGATAATACCCCCACCGCGTCGGTGTCCGGCCCGATGACGATATCGGATAACGCAGGGGGAGCTTCGGCAAGGGAGCTCGGTCTAGCAGGGAGCAGGAACCTTCAGTATGTTTTCAGCACCGACCTTAATCCCACGATTACAGCGGCGACCCGGCTGTCGGACCTGTTCGGCGGTAAGGGAATGATTCTTGCCGATATTGAGCTTCATAACGGCTCGGCTTCAGCAACGGTGTCGTTTGCCAGTGCGGTGACAATAGGGGATGTTCTTAATACGATAAACACGGCACCCATCAACGCGACCGCCTCCATAAATGCTTCAGGCACGAGCCTTTCGCTGGTTTCAGCCACATCCGCAACAGTGGCATTCGCGAAGGATATCGGAGGAAATACGGCGGAGTTGCTCGGTATCGGCGGGGGAAGAAACCTCATATCGACACTTAAAAATCTTGAACAGGCAATGTTGGCCAATGACAAAGCCGGCATTATGAATCTCATTGATAATCTTTCCAGCGCGGTTCTGAACACGTCTATGGTGAGAGGCGTGGTCGGTGCGAGGACAAACAGGCTTCAGCACAACGCTGATACGCTTCAGTCGAACGATGCCGATACCAAGACAATGCTCTCTTATTCGCAGGATGCGGATATGGCGGCGGCGGCGACGGAGTTCGCTCTGATGCAAACCGCTTATCAGGCCACTATCAAATCGTCTGCTTCAATAATCCAGCCGACGCTTCTGGATTTTATAAGATAACAGGGACGGTATATTTATACCTTGAAATAGGGAGAGTGAATGAATAGTCTTAAGTCAGAAACCGTAATTGAAGAAGTTGAAAGCTTAAATTGGGAGAAACCGAATGCTGGTACTCACCAGGAAAATGGGAGAGTCGATAAACATCGGCGACAATATAGTAATCCAGATAATGGAAGTAAACGGGCGAACAGTACGGATCGGAATAGAGGCGCCGAAATCAATGTCGATCCACAGGGAAGAGGTCTACAGGAAAATTCAGGAGGAAAACAGGCTGGCGTCGGCATGGCAGGCAACAAACCTGGAAACGCTGGGAAGCTTGATGAAAAATCTTCCGGGGAAGAAAAAATGAAAATATTAACGGCACGATTCGGAGAAATAGATATTGATCCGGCCAAAATAATCACTTTCAACGACGGTGTGATAGGTTTTCCGGAAATTAAAAGATACATAATCCTTCCGTTCATGGAGGGTACCGAATTCGAACTCCTTCAGGCTGTCGATTTCCCAAATCTAGGATTTGTCATGATCAACCCGTTCCTCTTCTGCGAGGACTACGCGTTCGATATCACCGACGGAGAACAGGAGATGCTCAAGGCGAAATCGATCGAAGATGTGACGGTGAAGGTGATCGTTACCATTCCGCCGGATCCGAAGGATATGACGGCGAATATGCAGGCTCCGGTCGTTATCAACGAATCAAGGCTTCTGGCAAAGCAGGTTATCCTTCAGGACAGCCAATGGGATACCAAGATGCTTGTCTTTAAAAATATCATCTCCTGAAAAGAAGGGGCCTTCGCCCGCTCAGTCTGGCGGAGGTTGTTGTGCCAAGAGGATTTGAAGGGTCTTAGATTACCCTTTTGGGATCGATGAAATAATATCCTGCGTGACTTACCCCTTCCAGCTCCTTGCAGGTTATCTCGCTTGATGCAGGTTCGTCTGTCGCGCAGGGGGCGGCTGAATCTGATGGGATTATGATCAAATCCATTTCGGACCAGTAGCTGGTCATCGCTACACCCCCTTGTTTGAGTAATTCTTCCGTATTTGCTATCTCCGGCATCCCCGGTCGGAGTTTTCGTCCATAACTGGTAACAGCGAAAGAGGCCATTTTGGAGCCTGCGAAAGGGCTTCCAAGGGATATAACTCTAATGGTTTTGCTACCAAATCCATTTTTCAATTTTGCGGCGGCCCAAAAGGATATCAGCCCGCCAAGGCTTTGACCGAGCAGGATTACGTTTTTGCAATTCAAGCGGTTAACTTTTTCAGCGAGCTTGTTCGACCAGTCATCCAGGGAGCCGCCAAAGATCCTGTAGCTGAATGTTGCCACTCTCCCTTTCCCTAAAATCCGCTCAAGACGCCATTTGAACAGGAACCAGTGGCAGGATGTGGCAAGGTATCCATTTACAAGTATGACAACGGTACCGTCATTTACGCCAGACTCAGGCTCCGTTTTGCCTATACCGAGAAGCCTCCACACCATACAGGGAGGGATTATGAAGATAAAAGCAAGGTAGTAGGCGATGTAGGAGAGTGCGCCAGTGAAATACCAGTAGAGGTTTATCAACCTGAATCTTTTTCCCGTTCCATCCAACAAGTTGAATATCGTGGATATAGCCAAGGTCAACATATAGAAGATAGCCGGAGGGAGGATAAAAAAAAGTGAGAGCAAAAAAAACACTACCATGGGAGGAAAAATATCATATCTGAAGCATTATGGTAAGAGGTATTTTTCGGAGAGAGATCGTATCGTAGACGCTGATAGCTCGATGAAATCCATTTGATGTATAAAAGTGAGTCGCTTTCTGTGGCGGGGTAGCCAGAATAAACCCGTTTATTATGCTGGAATAAAAAGATAAAGAAGTATAAGCCCGGCGACCATTAACCCCAATCCGGCAACTCTCAATGTTGAAGGCTCCAGATCGACAATAAAGCGCGCCATATTTTTCATCCCATCAGGATTGAGGAAATAAGGTAGCCCCTCAAATATCAATACCAGGCCGATTGCGGCAAAAAAAAGTTTCATATGCCTCGTAACAAAAAATGTGATATAAAAGTAACATAAACGGAAACAGCCGGAAACAGCATGTAACGCATATAATATACCAAAATCATAATGTTAATAGTTGTTTGATGAGGCGTTGAAATGAAGCATAAGTTTTCGATTTTGATACTTGATGATGAAGCGGAAATAGTAAGGATCCTTGAGAAGGCGCTTGAAACCGAATATAACGTAATTGGGGAGACGGAAGTTGAGCCTGCAAGGAAATATCTTGCTGCGAACAGAGTGGACGTTCTGGTGCTTGATTACCGCTTGAAGAATGAGAATGGGCTGGATCTGCTGGCCGAGTTCAAGCAATCCTATCCGGAGATGGAAGTTATTATGATTACCGGGTATGGCGATATCGAGATGGCCGTCCTGGCGGTAAAGTCCGGCGCTTTCCATTTCCTTTCAAAACCGTTTAAAAATGACGTTCTGAAAAATCTTATAAAAAAGGCTCTTACAAAAAAAGAGTTTGAGATGATGATGCAGAACATCAAGGGGGAAGCCGAAGCGAAATACAAGATAAGCAATATCCCCGGTTCAGGACTGCGCATAAAGAGCGTAAGAGAGCTGGTGAAGAAGGCTCAGGAAGTGGAAAGCAACGTTCTGATACTCGGCGAGAACGGTACCGGAAAGGAGTTTTTCGCGCGCGTAATTCACACCGGCAGCAGGAGGATGGAGTACCCGTTCCTTGCTTTTAATTGTAGCACCTTGGGCGCGGACGATATCAAGGTGGAGCTTTTTGGATTGGTTGGGAGCGAAACCGCGGGGACGAAGACTCGAAGGACCGGGATTTTCGAAGCGGTTGGCGACGGGACCATTTTTCTTTCGGACATTTTTGCACTGCCGTATGAAATAAAAGAGATGGTTGAGGACGTGATAAAAACCGGCGAGTTCCTTCCGGTTGGTGGAGTAGCGCCACAGGACAATATCGTTTTTTCAGGCCGAATCATCGGTGGGGCATCCGGTTTGGATGATTCCCATGCCGATGACGTGAACGGTTCCGGAAGTCTGTACAGGCAATTATCGGAATTTCCGATAATAGTTCCGCCTCTCAGAGAGAGGGGTGGGGATATAAAGGAGATTGCCGAATATTTCCTCCGCAGGAACGGCGAAAGGCTTGGGAAAAATTTTTCCGGTTTTTCAACAGACGCGATGAATATGATCTGCGCCTACTCATGGCCCGGCAACCTCCGGCATCTTGAAAATATCATTGAAAGGGTTTCAATTCTTGAAGATGGAAATGAGATTACCACCAAGTATCTCCCTTCCGAGATAGTCGAAAGCTACACTGCATCGGGAGTCCCCGACAAGATCTCAAACTACAGGCAGTTCATGAAGGTCAGCAACGATATCTCCTCAATGAAATACATGAAAAATGTATTGAAGGAAACAGGCGGCAACGTCACAAAGGCCGCTTCCATTGCCGGCATGAAAAGGGAATCGTTTCATAGGCTCCTTAAAAAGCACAAGATAAGTTCAAAAACACTTCAATAGGCGGTTGAACAGCCGTATCCGGGTGTATAATCCATTACCTGCAAATTATTTAAGGTAGAAAATTGGATTTAAAGGAAACCGGCCAATCTGTTCACAGACACCCTTGGGAGTTGTCAAGGGCCGAGGTTTCTCTTGAAATCCTTTCGCGATATCTCCCGGCTTCGGCAGACTTTCTTGATATAGGCGCGGGAGACCTCTATTTTTCCAGACTTCTCGCCAGTCGTTTTTCCGGGAAGGTTCTTGCGGTAGACACGGGATATACCGGCGAGGAGCAGGCGGCTGAGCGTATCGCACTGGCGGCCGGTTTTAATGATGTGGAAAAAGGGAGCGTTGACTGTCTTATCCTCATGGACGTGCTGGAGCATGTAGAGGATACCACCCCTTTCCTGGAGGGTGCGTTTTCAAAAGTAAGAGAAGGGGGCATTGTTTTCATTACCGTCCCTGCATTCCAGTTTCTCTTTTCGGAGCACGACAGGTTTCTGAACCATTTTCGGCGGTACACTCTTCATTCCCTGAGAGAGGAAATTAAAAGGGTGACCGCCAGTGTTGAGACAGCGGAGAGCTGCTATTTCTACTTTTCCCTGTTCGTTTTCAGGTCTCTTGGAGTTATGCTACACAGGATGTTAAAGTTGAACAAACAGGAGAACAGGGGTGCAGGGGATTGGCGATACAGTGAAAAGCATCCCGTTACGATGATCATCAGATTTATCCTTAATATCGATTTTCGTCTTGCGAGGATCATGGGCAGGCTCGGCGTAAAAATTCCGGGACTCTCCTTGTGTATGGTATGCAGGAAAAAGTCTGTTTAATAATCCCGTGCTATAACGAGGCCGAGAGGCTCGATATCTCACTCTTCAACACGTTTTCTGAAAACCTTTACTGCCTTTTCGTAAATGACGGTTCAACCGACGATACCGAAGAGCTCATAAGGAACAATTTATCAAACAATATTTTCCTGCTGAGTCTTGAGGAAAATTTTGGCAAGGCAGAAGCCGTCAGGCGGGGGATGATGCACGCCATGAGCCTCCCCTTTGCTGAGGATATAGACTGGATAGGGTACTGGGATGCCGACCTCGCAACGCCGCTCTCGGAAGTGCCGATGTTTATCCGGTACGCTAAAAATTATGAAACGAAGATAGATGCCATTTGGGGGAGCAGGATATACAGGCTCGGAAGCGATATAAAGCGCTCATTTCGCCGCCATATTCTAGGAAGACTGTTTACCACCGCGATAGCCATCCTCTTGAAGGTAAAGAGCTACGATTCACAGTGCGGCGCGAAACTCTTCAGGCCGGATATCGTAGATATTGCTTTCAGGGAGCCGTTTATCTCCAGATGGATATTTGACGTTGAACTGCTTAAAAGATTGCCCGGTCACGCGGTGATCGAATATCCGCTTGGTGCATGGAGCGATGTAGGCGGGAGCAAGATGAATTTGGTCAGGGAGATACCAAGTATTGCGATTGATATTCTCCGAATCAGATTGAAATACTGAAAAGCCTTCGCAATTCCCTTTTCAGGAAAGAAGCCTGGTGATATCGCTGTAAAAGGCGTACAGGAAAAGTAGCGCCATCATGGCGAGGCCGGTTCTATGAAACATTTCCATTGCGCTCTCGTTCACCGGGCTACCCTTGATGCTTTCTATGAACAGAAGAAGGAGTTCCCCGCCATCAAGCACCGGTATCGGTAAGAGATTGAATACGGCGAGGTTCAGGGAGAGCATCGCCGCAAAGGCAAATAGCGGCACCAGGCCGGCATCGGCCTGATCTCCAGCGGCCATAAGAATGAAAATAGGGCCGGCTATACTTTCGGAAGAGACCTGGTTCGAAAACATCTTAAACAGCATATGGATTATGAGACGGCAGTTGTTAAGCGTCTTTTCCGTTCCATAGTAGAGAGATTCGAAAAGACCCATTTTTTCACCCGACATACGGAATGTAATCCCTATTCTCCCGACGATCTTTTCCTCGCCAGTTTGATCTACTATCTTTACGGCATCGGGTATGACGGTCGTTGAAAATACTTTTCCACCATCTTTTTCTATATCCAGGCGAAGCGGGGCCCCAGGTGAGTCAGCGAGAAGCGCGGCAAGCTCGTTCTGGCTCTCAATTTTCTTTCCTGATGTTCCGACAATTTTATCGCCCGCAATCAATCCACCTCTCTCTGCAGGGGAGCCGGAAGTTACAGCTTGCACGATGTTCGTAGGGATTTGTCCCCCGATGGAAAAGAGCGTGGAGAATATGATGACTGCCAGCACAAAATTTGCCAGCGGCCCTGCAAAAGCTACGAGGGCTCTCTTCCAGACAGGTTTGCGGTTCAAAGACATTTCGCTTCCGTCATTTAGTATTGCTACATATCCGCCAAGCGGTATGAGCGACAGCCTGTATTCAGTGCCGAAAAATTTCCTTTTCCACAATGCCCGCCCGAAACCAATGGAAAATATTTCCACCCGTGCTCCGGTCGCTACCGCCATAAGGAAGTGCCCCACCTCATGTACAAATACAAGCAGGCTCAGGGTAAGCAGAGCAAGGATTATATTAGTTGCCAAGATATATTTCCTCTAATTAATTTGTTCTTGGATTACTCACTTGCCATAAAACGTGTGATGTCGTTATAGAACGCGAATGCCATCAAGGTTATCAAAAGGAATATCCCTACCTGCTGGGCGATCTCTCTCCCCTTCAGGCTCACCGGCCCCCCTTTTATCGCCTCAATAGCAAAAAACATTATGTGTCCGCCGTCAAGGATCGGTACAGGGAGAAGGTTAAGGAAACCGAGGTTCACCGAAAGGACACCCATGAACATCAACAGTGGGATCAATCCTGCCTGAGCTTGGTCGCCTGCGATCTTGAAGATCATCAGCGGCCCGCCGATTGTATTCGCGGGGACGATCTGTTGCACCATTTTTACAATTACCATACCGGTCAGGTAAATTATCTCTATCATCTTCTTAGTGCCAAGATATGCGGCGGTGAAGGGGTCGTATCTTTTGAATACAGTGTCGGGGCTTATCCCTATGCGCCCAACGCGAATATCCTCACCAAAAATGGTCTTGGACGACTGCGCTTCGGGCGTGATGGAAACGTATCTAATAGAGCCGGTTTCCGGCTGAATAGTCAGTTCAAGCTGTTTGTCCGGCGCTTGACCGATGACCTCCGAGAGTTCGGACCATGAGGATATTTCCTTGCCGTCGATTTCGACAATCCTGTCGCCGGAGATGATCCCGACGCCATGTGCAGGCGATCCTGCCACGACAGTCTTGATCTTAGTATCAGGCACATCTATGCCGATCATGTAAACAAGCATGAATACCAGCGCCGCGAAAATAAGATTCGCAAGAGGCCCGGCAAAAACAATAAGGAACCTTCGCCACACAGCCTTGCTATTGAAGGAAATTTCCGGATTTTCCGGAACGGGGGCGTCTTCCCCTTCCTCGTCGCCGACCATCTTTACGTATCCGCCGAACGGTATCCATGCAACGATGAACTCTGTTTCGCCGATTTTCTTCTGCCACATCGGTCGTCCAAAGCCGATTGAAAATTTCTCGACGCCGACCCCCATTTTTCTGGCCATCCAGAAGTGTCCCCATTCGTGGACTATTATCAGTATTCCAAGGACAAAAATTGCGGACACGACGTATAGCAGCATTTGAATATTACTCCAGTTTTAGGTTCGGCAGTCTTACAGCTTCGACACCCTTTGGTGTTTTAAAGTTAAAGCTGTCATCGTTCATATCTCCATTTATGGCGATATCGAAAAACTCGATATCGGTTCTGTTATCGGCCCAATCAATAATTGAAATAGAGCGGATTCTCCAGTTTTTTGAATCTACGCCAATGAGTATCCGCGTAACGGAAATGGATTCCTTTTTCGGTATTAACTCAAGCCTTATTTCCTTTGATATTCTATCTTTATTTTCCCCGGTAGCCAACCTTATCGTGAAAATTTCTTTCAACGCGTATTCCCCAGCCAGAAACAGAGCGGGGGAGCTGGTGTTGATCACGTTCCCGATCTTCTCGACCAGCACCTGATTCTCCTCCGGGATATAAAGATAAATGTTTTTCCCGTTTGACACGATTATCTGCTCATCCGGTGGATCGTATGTCCACCGCATCATGAGACGCTTTTTCATCTTGACCTTGCCGGTTGATTTCTCGGAATCTTCCATACCTGCGTCATGGAAAGTTTGCCTGAATTTCGCGCTCATGGTTCGCATGGAGGCGAATTCTTTTTCGACGTTTTCAATTATCTCCTTCTCCGAAAATGCGTGGGTCAGGGAAGGGGTTAAGATCATTAAAAAGATCATTGCCGTTCTCATGCGGGCAGCTCCTTCCCAAGCCTGAAAAAGGGGTAGAGGATGATCCCGGCCAGAAAACCCCCCACATGGCTTCCCCAGGCTATCTGGTCGGCGTTTCCTATCGACATGATCTGTACCAAAAACCAGGTGGTGATCAGGAGCCAGGCCGGTAAGGGAAATATTTTTACAATGATAAAAAACCAAAAGAGTGTATGAACCTTTGCGCGCGGAAACGCTATCAGGTATGCGGCTAGAATGCCGGATACCGCACCGCTCGCGCCGACCAACGGCAGATCTGAATTTGTAAACTGGTAAATGTGGGCAAATACCGCCGCTATTCCGCAAAGGATATAAAAAAGCATGAATTGGAAATGGCCAAAAATGTCTTCAATATTGTTTCCGAATATCCAGAGGAACAGCATGTTGCCCGCGATATGCATCAGCCCCCCATGCAGGAACATGGAGGTTATTATGGTTATCCCGATCGGGTATGGAATAGTTGGCTCAACGTCCCGCATATTGAGGATCTCCAGCGGGGTAACGCCGTACTGGAACAAATAGAGATTGAAATGTCCTGAGGTGGCCTGAGCAAAAAAGATCCCGGCATTCGCTACTATCAACGCCATGGTAATGTAGGATATGTTTTTAGTGGGATTTGTATCGTAAAGAGGTATCATTCCCCGACCTCTCTAAGATTGAATCCGTTTCTCAACAGCATGGCGGCGGTTACACCGATTTTGGGAGAAAGGCCGCATGACGGACTTTTCGATTTAAGGAATATAATTTCCGGAGAAACAATATTTCCAAGCGCGGCAGTTTTTTCAGCCCCTTTTATCATCTGTTCCGTTCTGTCTGTCCCGTCCGAGTCCATAATGCGAGCGCGATTATCAATTACATCATTGCCGTCGCCATCGATTATCTGCACACGCTTGCGGGGAATTCCCATCTCGCCGAATATTTCGGGACAAAAAGGGATAACCAGACCCTTCGTAAACAGGGTAGAGAGATCGGCATCCTCTCTTGATGTGCCGTCATACCGGCAATTGACTCCGGCAAGGCAGGCGGAGGCCATATATTTAATCTTTCCTTCCATCGCTGTTATGTACCGTCACCACTCCATTTTTTATGGTTATTCTTTTTTCAAGAAGCGCGGAGATTACTTTGGGATAAATGAGATGCTCCTGTTCGAGGATCCTTTCCGAAAGTGCCTGCACGGAATCGTTCTGGTTCACCTTTACCTTTGCCTGCATGATAATCGGCCCGGTATCCACGCCGCTGTCGACAAAGTGAACTGTGCATCCCGATTCTTCCACCCCCGCGTCAAGCGCCTGCCTTTGGGCCTCCAGCCCCGGAAATGAAGGGAGTAACGAGGGGTGGATGTTGATGATCCTGTTTGGAAATGCCGCTACGACATTTTCACCCAGTATTCTCATGAATCCGGCGAGGCATATATATTCTACCCCCCTGCTTGCCAGTTCGCTCTTTATCCCCTCTCCGTAGGCTATGCGGCCCTTATGTTTTTTGGGGTCAAGGAAAACCGTTTCGATCCCATGTTCAGCGGCGATGGTCAGTGCTTTGGCGTCCAGGTTATCGCTAAGCACTACTCTTGGAAAGTAAGGGACGATATTTTTTGTAACAGCTTCCAGGAGAGCTTGGAGGTTGCTTCCTCGGCCCGAGGCCAGAACAGCGTACTCCGGGATCAATTTCGGGGGCATAGTGGATTTAAAGAGTTTCCCGTATTTTTTTAAGCATTGCGATGTTTTCGGTATGACCAGTCAGCCTGGCTGATATCTTGCCGATAAGCGGTCTACCCAGAAGGTACATATCGCCAAGTATGTCGAGTATCTTGTGCCGCGCGAACTCATCCTCAAAGCGCAGGGTGGTATTCACTATTTTTTCATCATCTACCAGGATGACGTTCGTGAGCTTCCCCCCTTCCGCGAGTCCGGCCTCTTCGAAATTTTTAATGTCGGAAACAAATCCGAATGTTCTCGCGGGCGCGATCTCTGTCTTGAAAAATTCAAGGCCATTCATTTTAAAAACCGCGTCCATCTTGCCTACCGGTTGCGGGTAGTCCATGTGATAGTGGATCTCGAGCTTGTCGGACGGTTCTATCGTGAGGGATTTTGTACGGTTATCGCCTTCACCTATCGTGATTGGAGCGGTTATGATTATCGGCTCGATCTCGTCGTCCTGTTCCACAACGCCCGCATGCTCGATCAGCTTGCAAAACGCCGCCGCGGAACCATCCATGATCGGCACCTCATCGTTTACTTTTAACAGTGCGTTGGTGATGCCGTAAATATGGAGCGTTGCCATTATGTGCTCGATTGTTTTCACGCTAGTGCCACCGAACTTTATTGATGTCGCATATCCTGTAGTATCCACATGGTCGACAAGCGCGGCAACCTGCCTGCCGGATGATATATCCCCGAATATGATACCGCTCCTGGGAGGGAGTGGAGAGATTATCAGTCCGGTTTTTGTTCCCGAATGGAGGCCCAGGCCGGTAAGGACGACACTCTGGCCGATGGTCTTCTGCAGGTATGTTCTCCCTTTCTTCTTCATTCTCTTTTTTGTGGTATTTTCTCTCTTGGTGAGGAACCTTTCCGTGGACGAATTGCTCTTCTTCTTGAGCGAATAGTCAAATGCGATGTCGGATTGTTCGATAAGGTGGGCAGGGCAAGACATCAGCGTGTTCTCAATGACGCTTTGCAGCTCTTTTACGTTACCGGGCCATGGGTAAGAGATCATCCTGTCCATTGCCTTTTCGGAAACGTCGACGTCGGGTTTACCGAAATCCTCAGAAGCGTGGCCGACAAAATAAATTATCAATTCGGATATGTCCTCTTCACGTTCCCTTAGCGCGGGGAGGCGCAGCTCGTGTTTTTTAAAAAAAACCTTAAGGCTGGCATCCATATTCTTGATTTTCCTGTTCGCCGAGGTTTGGAGAGACGCGATAAAACGAACCGTCTTTTTCCTTTTTCCGTTTTGAAGTTTAATAAGCGCCGCGATTCTCTTCTGGATTTTTGTGTCAAACAGGTTCGGGTTTGCCATGAATACCGTTCCGGTAATTTTGCTGAACTTCGAGTTCTTCGCTGAAAGGTCCTCATTTAGCGGTCCGAATAGTTTTTCAAAGGCTGAAGTTGTCAGGTCTATTGAATCCACGGTGATGAACGGTTCGTCCTGGAGCTTTGAGTTTTGGTGGATATAGGAAGCGGTGTATTGCTTCCCTGTGCCGTCTTCGCCGATTATTAAAACAGGGTCGAAGGTTTTTGAAGCCTTGGTAGCCTGTTTTAATACTTCTCTCATCGCGGCAGATTTGGCCACATAACGGTACTCCCCCTTTTTTCCTATTACTGCATTTTTACTCTTTTTTCCGCTCCTCTTCTGTTTCAGCACCGAGTGGATAGTCTCAAGAACCGTATCGAGTGAAAGCGGTTTTTCAATGAAGTTGTGTGCCCCAAGCTTCGTCGCCCTTACCGCTGTGTCTATCGAACCATGTCCCGAGATCATTATCACGTCGACATCCATTTTCCGTTTGCGTATTTCGCGAAGTGTCTGCAATCCGTCTTTACGTCCGGGGAGCCAAATGTCCAGAAGCACGAGGTCGAAGGCTTTTTCCTTGAGTATTTCGAGAGCCTTGTCGCCGCTTTGGGTGATATCTACTTCGTAACCTTCGTCGGTAAGGATGCCGTTGAGGGATTCTGTTATATTTTCCTCGTCATCAACTACCAGGATGCTGCCTTTTTTGTTCATTTACCTAATAATACATCTTTTTTTTCTTGTACGACAGACGGTGATTCTCCCGGTATTTTACCGGGGAAAATTCTCCGGCGGCTTTATCCCCTGCCACCCGATCCCTTCCAGCGTCGACATGAAGGCGGTCAGATCAGCTATTTCGTTTTTGCTGAGATTAAGAGGGAATATTTTTTCGCTCAGGTACGGATTCCCTTCCCCCCCCTTATTGTAGAATTCCATAACCTCTTGTAGGGTCTCTACGCTTCCATCGTGCATGTACGGCGCGGTTTTGGTTATTTCGCGCAGGGTAGGGGTCTTGAATGCACCCTTGTCTTTCTCCACTCCGGTTACAAGGTATCTCCCCAGGTCGGGATTGGAATCCGCCATCCCGACCCCGATGTTATGAAACTTTTCATCTGTAAAATTCGGCCCCGAATGGCAGATGGCGCACATGCCCTTTCCCGTAAAAAGGCGCATCCCCCGCTCTTCGCTATCAGAAAGAACTTTTTCATTTCCCGGCGCATACTGGTCGTACCTTGAGTTGCCGGAGAGGACCGTCCTTTCAAACGCGGCGATCGCTCGCGCAAGATCGTCCATATTTACGTCGCGATCGAATACTTTTCGGAACATCTCACGGTAACCTTCGATTGAGGCGATTCTCGCTACTGCTTCGTCGGCATTTTTCAGCCCATGTTCTATTGGGTTCGTAAGCGGCCCTTTCGCCTGCTCTTCAAGTGATCCGGCACGTCCGTCCCAGAATTGAAGGGTGCTGAAAACACGGTTGATAACAGTGGGCGCGCTCCTGTTCCCCTGTTCACCACCTATCCCGGTGGAAACAGCGGCGCCATCCGTAAAGGCGTTATCGGGATTATGGCATGTCGCGCAAGCAACAGTGCCATCCCCGGAAAGTCTTTCATCGAAAAAAAGGAGATATCCGAGCTTTACCTTTTCAAGGGTCATCGGGTTATCTGGCGGGACGATGTATTTTTCAATTTCAAGGCCAAGAGGCAGCTGAAGCTCCGGCTCCTTTGCAGATTTGATGAACGCTACGATGCCAAGGATTAAAAAAATCAGAAATGCAGAAATTACAGGCAATTTTGATTCCCTGCTGTCGTTCTCTGTTTTGTTGGTCATGGTTTCTTTTTCGCTCGAAGTTGGAAATGTTGTTAAAAAATAGTTGCGGTATCGGCCTGTTTATTGGGTACGATTCAATTGTGACGTAGAGTCCATCCGCTTTCAAGCTGGAACTGGTAAAAAAGGTTTTGCGTTTTGGGCGATGAAGATATATCATGGAATACCTTAGGAAAATAGTAGAGATTAGATTTTATTTGAAAGGCGCTCGGCATGGCATCAGAGGAAAAACCGAAAGTTTCAGAACTCGTTGAAAATCGTGAGTATAAATACGGTTTTGTCACCGACGTCGAATCGAATGCTCTCCCGAAAGGGCTTGAAGAGTGGACTGTAAACGAGATATCCAAACTCAAGGAAGAGCCGGAATTCATGCGCGAGTTCCGGCTTCAGGCGCTGAAGAAATGGAAGGAGATGTCCCCTCCCGACTGGGCGAACCTCAAATTTCCCCCGCTCGATTTCCAGGACATGTCTTACTACTCCGCGCCAAAGGTAAAGAAAAAATATGAATCGATCGACGACGTTCCAAAGGAGATACTCGCAACCTATGAAAAGCTAGGCATCCCGCTGACGGAGCAGAAGAGGCTGGCAGGGGTGGCGGTTGACGCGGTTTTCGACTCCGTAAGCGTAGCGACGACACATCAGAAAAAACTGGCAGAGCAGGGGATAATATTCTGTTCCATCTCGGAGGCGGTCGAGAAGCATCCGGAGCTTATAAAGAAATATCTGGGAACAGTGGTTCCCGTGAGCGACAATTTTTACGCCGCGCTCAACAGCGCGGTCTTTTCGGACGGCTCGTTCGTATATATTCCCCCAAACACAAGGTGCCCGATGGAGCTTTCGACCTACTTCAGAATAAACACGGAAGGGACGGGGCAGTTTGAAAGGACTCTGATAATCGCCGACAAGGGGAGTTACGTTTCATATATAGAAGGTTGCACGGCTCCCCAGTACGACACCAATCAGCTTCACGCGGCGATAGTAGAGCTGGTAGCTCTTGACGATGCCGAGATAAAATATTCAACAGTGCAGAACTGGTACGCAGGCGATCCGGTGACCGGCAAGGGGGGGATTTTCAATTTCGTCGTGAAGCGCGGGAAATGCCAGGGGAAGAACTCAAAGATATCCTGGACGCAGATAGAGACAGGTTCCGCGATAACATGGAAATATCCAAGCACTATCCTTCTCGGCGACAACTCGACCGGCGAATTTTACTCCGTTGCCCTCACTACAGGCCATCAGCAGGCCGATACAGGGACGAAGATGATACATGTGGGGAAGAACACCCGCTCCGTCATAATTTCGAAAGGTATCTCCGCCGACAAGGCGTCGAATACATACAGAGGTCTTGTACGCGTATCCCCCACGGCGAAGGGGGCGAGGAATTACACGCAGTGCGATTCGATGCTGGTCGGCCACGAATGCAGCGCGCATACCTTCCCCTATATAGACGCGGCGGAGAGTTCGGCGCAGCTGGAACATGAGGCCTCCACTTCAAAGATAAGCGAGGAACAGCTTTTCTATTTCCAGCAGCGGGGTATCAAGAAGGAAGACGCGATCAATTCGATAATAAACGGTTTTTGTAAAGATGTTTTTAAACAGTTGCCGATGGAGTTCGCCGTGGAAGCGACAAAACTTCTTGGCATGAAACTGGAAAATTCGGTAGGCTGACGCCGCCAAAAAAAAGAGTGAAAGGGCAGGATGCTTGAGATAAAGGATTTAAAGGCTGGATTCAAAGGGGGGGAGATTCTGAAAGGTGTCTCCCTGAAAGTGAACAAAGGTGAAGTGCACTCCATAATGGGGCCGAACGGTTCCGGTAAAAGCACATTGTCGAAGGTGCTTGTGGGGCACCCCTCATATTCGGTCAGTTCCGGGAGTGTAACGCTGGACGGAAAAGATCTCCTCGATATGGACCCGGAGGATCGCGCCACTGCTGGACTCTTTCTTGCCTACCAGTATCCCGTGGAAGTGCCGGGGGTAAACAATGTCGAATTCCTTAGAATGGCATACAACGCGAAGCTGAAAAGCGCGGGGAAAGAGGAGATCGATCCGCTTGATTTCGAGGAGATCATAGATTCGAAAATGAAAATGCTCGGGATGGACTCGCGGTTCAAGGAGCGCGCGGTAAACGAGGGCTTTTCAGGCGGCGAGAAAAAGAAGAACGAAATACTGCAGATGGCGGTGCTCGATCCCGTCGTCTCCGTGCTTGACGAGATAGATTCCGGCCTCGACATAGACGCGCTTAAAACCGTGGCGGAGGGTGTGAACAGGCTGAGGAGCGGGAACAACGCGATAATCGTCATTACCCACTTTCCGAGGATACTTGAGTATATAAAGCCGGACCACGTTCATGTTTTCAGTGCGGGTAGGATCGTGAAATCGGGCGATTCTAAGCTGGCGCATGAGCTGGAGGTCAGCGGATACGACGGATACATAAACGGCGGGGCCGGGAAATAGAAATGTCAACAACGCTAGCCGACAAGGCCGGGAAAGTATTCAAATCTGTTGAAGGTGATTTCGAAGCCTTCGCGAAAAGCGGAGCGCGCTCCCCTGTATTTTCCGGTCTGAACGCAAAGGCGATGGAGAGGCTCAGACTTCTTGGCATGTACAAAAAAAGCGACGAGCTCTTTACATATGTAAGCGAACACAAACTTTTAAAGGAAGAGTTCGGCTCTTTCGAGCCTGCTGTAAAACCGCTCGAAAAGGGGAGCGAAAAAGCGGATATATATAAAGGATGCGAGGAGAGCGTCGTTGTCTTCGTGAACGGCCGTTTTGAAAGATCGCTTTCAAATCTTTCCGGATTGCAGGGCGCGGTGGTGGCGGAGCTTGAATATGCCGCCGATGAAGAGGAGTCCGGGATCGCGGAAGAGATGGCCGTTTCGCTTGACGCGGAGCCGGACAGGTATGCCGCGCTGAACGGCGCGTTTGTCGCCAGCGGTGTTTCGATAGATGTAACCGCAGGTGCCGTGATCGAGAATTACATTCAGGTGCTCCATATCACCACATCCGCCAAGTCGCCGGTGATGGTGACTCCGCGTATCTTTATACGCCTCCGCCCCGGTGCGTCCGCCCGCGTGGTGCAGAAATATATCGGAAGCGGAGAGAATATTTTTGTAAATTCCGTTGTCGATGCAGTTCTGGAGAACGGCGCTACCCTTGGGTTATGCGTTCTCCAGTCGGACGGTGTTTCCGGCGCCTCACGCCGGTTTTTCAACTTTGCAAAGTACAGGCTTCGCCTTGAAGGGCTGGCAAACTTCAGCGGGATATTCGCGCAGTCCGGCTCCGATATTTCCAGGAACCACATTGAAGCGCATCTCACAGGCGAAGGGGCCGAGCTCGATATTTCCGGGGTTGCCGTAACGGAAGGGGACGACGAGGCCCACAGCTACGTGCGCGTCCATCATGAAGCCCCGAAATGCCGTTCGAACCAGGTATTTAAAAACATAATGAAGGACAGGAGCAAGACATCCGTCGATACAACAGTCGTAGTGCACAAGAGGGCGCAGTTGACAGAGTCCCACCAGATAGTGAACAACCTTCTCCTTTCCGAGAGCGCGAGGATGGGGGGGAAGCCGACGCTGATGATCTACGCCGATGATGTAAAGTGCGATCATGGCTCAACCGTCGGGCAGATAGACGAGGACCAGGTGTTCTATCTCAAAACGCGGGGGATAAGAGAGGATGAGGCGAGGACCCTGCTCACCTCAGGTTTTGCGAACGCCGTTCTGGAAAAGATAAAATTTGCTCCGATGAAGGATGACGCTACGCGCGTACTCCTTTCAAAACTGAAGGGGTAGCCGTGGCGAATTACGATATTGAAAGGATAAGGGGGGATTTTCCCGTACTCTCTACCAAGGTAAGGGGGAAACCTCTTGTCTATCTTGATAACGGCGCGACGACACAGAAGCCGAAAGCGGTTATCGACGCGATATACAAATTTGAAAGCGAGGAGTACGCCACCGTACGCAGGGGGTCATACACACTCGGAGAAGCGGCCACGACCCGGTACGAAGAGGCCAGGGGGAAGGTGGCAAAATTCCTTAACGCCGAAAGTCATAAGGAGATAATCTTTACATCCGGCGCAACGCAGGGGATAAATCTTGTCGCTCATTCGTTCGGCAAAAGATTCGTAAACAAGGGTGACGAGATAATCATCTCCCATATGGAGCATCACGCCAACATAGTTCCGTGGCAGATGCTCTGCGAAGAGCGCGGAGCAGTACTCAAGGTCATTCCGATGAATGATGAAGGGGAGCTCCTGATGGAAGAGTACAGGAAACTCCTTACCGAAAGAACGAAGATGGTAGCGGTAACTCACATCTCAAATGTCCTCGGCACGGTTAATCCGGTAAAGGAGATAACGGAGCTCGCTCATTCAGCGGGGGCGAAAGTCCTCATTGACGGCGCGCAGTCAGCGCCGCATATGAAGGTTGATGTAAGAGATATAGGTTGTGATTTTTATGTCATCGCCGGACACAAAATGTACGCCCCTTCGGGAGTAGGCGCGCTTTACGGAAAATACAGCCTGCTTGAAGAGATGCCTCCGTATGTTACCGGTGGTGACATGATAGTTACTGTCGGCCTTGGAAAGTCGACCTTCGCCAAACCGCCGTCACGCTTCGAGGCGGGGACTCCGCCGATATCGCAGGTGATAGGCCTCGGGGCGGCAATCGATTATCTTGAAGCTATAGGATTTGAAAATATAGAGAGGCACGAGCATGAACTGCTCGAGCACGGAATGAAACTCTTCGACGGCATTGAAGGGCTTCGGGTGACTGGAACCAGCAAACATAAGGCGGCGATAATCTCGTTCCATCTTGAAAGTGCGCATCCGCACGATGTGGTTACGATGCTCGATCAGGACGGCCTCTGTCTCCGCGGCGGGCACCACTGCGCCCAGCCGACCATGGAGAGGTTCGGCGTGCCGGCGACCACCAGGGCTTCAATGGGCGTCTACAACAGAAAGGAAGAGCTTGATCTCCTTGCAGAGAGCATACGCAAAGTCATCAAGATGTTCTCGTAACCGGCATATCTTGCGCTGTCAGGAGATAAGGCTGTCCACCTGGGCCAACCTCTTTGCTTCATAGTCTATAACGACCTTCTCGTACTCTTCATTCATTAAGGGGCTGGAGATGACGAAATCGGCGGTCGACCTGTCGCAGGCGAGTATGACGTTGTGAACTGTGGCGATCCTCTGGAGAGCGTAGATGTCCGGCTCGTGGGGATGCGACATCAGCGGGTCCCACAGAAAGATGACGACATCTATCTCATGCTCAGAGACTTTTGCCCCTATCTGCTGATCCCCCCCCAGCGGACCGCTTTTAAACAGCTTGATCTTCAGGCCGAGTTCCCTGGAAAGTATTGTGCCGGTAGTTCCGGTGGCGAAAAGCTCATGTTTTTCAAGAGAGCCTTTGTTGTAGGTGGCCCACTCAAGCATATCTTTTTTTCTCGTGTCATGGGCAACCAGCGCGATACGTTTCCTCGGCGGCAGTTTGAATTTTCTATAAAGAACTTCACTCATTGGATTTGATCCCTTTCCTAGAATATGTTTTTCTTGTTTCGTATGTTATCACCGGAAAAGGTATTCCGGAAATATTACATTACCATGGCAATCTTATGTTGTTGAACCATTTGCGAAGGCATCTCTCCTCTTAATAAAGGATATAAAGCCCAGCCGTGCAGACGAATGCCGTTTATTTGCGGGCGTTCTTTTCGAGGTATAGATATATCAGGTTCGCGTCGGTATCGTTGATAGGTTCCATCCCCTTGTGCGCCATACGCTTTTGCATTTTATTGATAACCAGTTTCCACTGTTTCGCGTTCAGCATTTCGGGGTCCGGTATCTGGTGGCAGTTGTCGGCGCAGATGAATTTATAGAGTTTTTTTCCTTCTTCGATCTCATCCGCGGCCGCGGGGAACGGCAAGGCAAATAAAAGGGAGAGCGCGAGTAGAACAACTTTCATTGCAATCCTCCGAGAATTTCCAGAAGTTTTGTTTTCTTGTACTCCTCGTTCATCAGCACCGTCCCGCCGGAATCAATGACAATGGTCGTTCCCATCGTGGCCTTGAAGGAAGTGAGTATTTTCTGCTGGGTGTCGGCAAGCACGGTAAACGGCGCGTTGCCGTATCCGTTTGATACCTGTGAGGCGCGGCAGTTTTCAACCGAGTCGTTTACGTAATCGACAAGATAGAATTTGATGTCTGGGGAAAAATCGGGAATAACATAGCTCTGCATATTCTCCTGGTGGCTGTCACAGTAGGGGCACCACATAGTGAAATAGAAAACGATCCCTTTCGAGCCGGTAAGGGCGGAGGATAGAGTAACTTCGTTTCCGAGCGAATCGGATACGGTGAAATCGGGGGCCAGTTGCCCCACACCGAAACCTTCTGTCCCTATCTCGATGCTTGCGCGTTTGTCCTCGCCCGAAGGGGAGAGGTCATCGATGATATTTCCGCAACTTGCAATGGAGAGTAGAAAAATATACGAAATCGATCTAGCGAAAGACATACGAAGCCCCTAGCGTAATGATACCTGTCGTAGGGAAGTTTTCTCCCCATCCGTCACTGTTGATGGATTTGTTCCAGGCGATCTTGTAGATCTTGTCCTTGTCCATAGTTGCGTATGCCAGCGTGACAGAGGCCGACCTCTTTTTAAAACCGGTGGCGGGGTCTTCACTGCCATCTATCGTGCCGCTCGCTTCATCAAGATATGAGTAGGCAGCGGTTGCCGTAATGGTATTCATCATCGGAAGGTTATAGGTGTATCCAGCCGATATGGTGGCGAGCCTTCTGTCCCCAAGCGTCTTGTGATACGGTTTTATATAGTTTCCGTATTCGCGGTTTACAGCCCGTTCAAAATGCGTTCCATAGGATAAGAGCAATCCCGCCGTCCAGGGGTAGATGGTCTTTTCCATGTTTACCGTTCCGTCAAGCCGGTAGAAGCCCCTCCCTGTCACGTCGAAGCTGTTGCCGATATCATCATAAGGGGAGAGGCCGGTCGGAACCGTGAGCGTCAATCCGAAGTATGCCGCAGGTTTCAGGTCTTCGAGGCTCCTCACTTTCCATATGCACATAACATTGTCGAAAGCTTCGTACCAGAAACTGAATGCCGCGTCGCCAAGACCGTCCGTGCTTGATCTTATGCCGGTGTAGTTGTTCCTGTTCCAGACGTAAGGGAGGATAGCGCTCCCCTGCCATCGGGAACCGAAGCGGCGGGCGTAGCCTGAGTTGAGCCGGTACTGCATAAGATCGGAGCCTTCGGGGTTCGGAATATACTCTCCCCCCTGATCCCAGAAGCCGTCGTACGTTTCGATGTCGAACGAGATATCGATCATCGAGTCTGAAAACTTCGGCAGTACAAGCGAGGATGCAGAACCCCCTCCGCAACATGACGCGCCTATCGCATCCGTCGCCGGAAAAAGGAGGACGGCCCCCATAAGGAGGGCCGTCCAGAAATTATGCAAAGTTTTTTTATGCACTTAATGAGTCTTTCTTGCATTTAATGTGCATGAGCCATAGCCGGTGTTGCAGCAAAGGAGCAGGAATCGTTGATACCTGCGATAACTGCCATGCCATCGGTGGTGTATGCATTTCCATTGATAGTGAGTTTCAACTTGATGTTTCCGGTTGTGCCATCGACAAGATCGGCTATCTCTGTTTTGGAGAAGTATCCATCGCCGTCTTCTGTCATTGCGGACCAAGTTGTTTCGTTGTCCGTTGAAATTTCAATGACAATGGGATCAACTGTCCATTCTGTCCCAGTTTCGTTTTTCAGTTTGCTACCAGTAGCGACCGCGGGGTGCATCATCATGCTCTCTCTGGTTGCAAGGAAGAGCTTGAATGTATGATTGCCAGTCGTCCCCATGAGAGATTCCTTGAAGAGAAATAATTTGCGTGTCTCAGGGTCGCCTGTCATTCCTGCGATTTTATCCTCGTTGTTTTTCAGTATGGCCTTTGCCGTATCACCCGTTGCCATCATGACGTCAGGATTAAATGTCGCTTCCTGGTTGCCGACGGTTACTTTTAACGCCCATGTTCCTGTCGATGAGCCATTAGCCATTTTTGAAGCCATGACGTAATAAATGGTGCATGTCGAGTCACCCGAGGAATTGGTAGCGGAACATCCCTTAACAGGGGTTGAATGTGAACCGCTGGTCATGGTCATTGTCGCGGTGAAGGTTGGGGTGATGTCTGCTACGGCTGTGCCGGTTGCCTTGTCCTTTACGTTTATCGTAAACATTGATTTGCCTTCCAGTTCCATTGCAGCACTGTATGTGATTGAGTATGGCTCTGTGGCGGCAGAAGTGTCAGTCTCTGTGTTAGTAGAATTGTCGGTATTCGTGGGCGTTGGAGTATCGGTGGTGGAATCAGCAGTATCAGTGAGAGAGCCGCATGCTGCCAACGAAAAAACAAATATTGGAGCCAATAAAAGTTTCAAAAATCTCATTTTCTTCCTCATAAAATTTAAAACATCCTGTTTGCCAGTCGTGATCGCCAAGCATATAAGTCGATAGTCGTTTATAGGGTTCAAGTCTTTTTCCGTTTATCCATGGATGGAGAAAGAAACGAGATTATGGAAATAATCAATGTTAAATATTTCTCATCCTGACAAAAACAGTAAAAAGTAAAAGTATCTAAATTGAAGGGGGGCGCTCCGGTGGTGCGTAGTAGATGGAGGAAGGTTTTACCGGATATGTGCGGATAAACTCCATATCCCGTTCAGTTCCGGCGTTTGTCGATACGGATGTCAGAAAATATTGCTGTTCATATCCTGCCCCTTTTAGGTTCGGAGCCGTAAATGGATCGTCGTTGGTCACAGTTTTTTATCATCGTGCACCGCTTCATGGAGTGGCATTTCGTTGTAGCTGCCATATGGGGACAGACCCCTTTTTTATGGTCGCACTTCATGCCAGAAACGCCGTGCCCGGAGCCTTGCATACCGACTCTTGCTTCAGGCATCTTATGATGTCTGTTATCAGGGTGTGCATTGGAGGATTGCGGTATTTCGGGGATCTTCTGGATGTTTTCAGTGCCGAGGTGCGGAATTTTGGCGAAAGAGTCAGTAGGAAATGATGGCGCGGCTATGCTGAATGCAAGTGCTATGCTAAAAATCGTTTTTCTCAATTCCTGGTTTCCTCAACTTGTTTAGACGCTGTATCTTACACTAAAAATAAAGGCGCATGCACTGATGCGATATTCAAGAGAGCTAAGCAGGGCAAAAAGAGGGTAAAATGAAGGAAATGCAATAATTACAGATTGAAATGCGAAAGGTTGATTGAAGGATGTCATATCAGAACGAACTTTACCAGCAGGTGATCCTGGATCACAACAAGAACCCGAGGAATTTCCGCGAGATCGAAGGTTCCGCGCACCACTGCCTGGGGCACAATCCCCTCTGCGGCGACAAGATAGCGGTTTTTCTCGATCTGGACGACGTTGGAGTAATACAGGATATAAGTTTCAACGGATCGGGGTGCGCCATCTCGAAGGCGAGCGCGTCGCTGATGACCAGTTTCCTGAAAGGGAAGAGTGTCGACGAAGCGCGGGTGATCTTTACCCAGTTCCACAAGATGATACTTGGAGAGCTCGATCCGGAAAAGGACGAGAACCTCCTGGGTAAACTGAAAATCTTCGTTGGAGTGCGCGATTTTCCATCCCGCACGAAATGCGCCACGATCGCTTGGCATACCCTCAAGTGCGCACTCGACAAGGAGGGTGAAGTCGTTACCGATTGAGGCTTCGCTTCCAAAACGGCGCCAGCCCTGCAGGCGGAGCAGGAATGCCCCTTTCCGTATTTCCTGGGAAAGTCGATGAGTACGATTTTCTTCTTGCAGATGCTTTTCCTCCTATCAGCGATAATTCCGGCTGGGTGACCGATGCATGGTTCGGCGATATTGTGTCGTATGCGGAAAAATAATCAGCCATATTGAGAATGCCTCTTACAGGGTAGAATGGGAAAAGCCATGGAAAAGAAAGAATCACCCGGGAGAAAGATAGTCATAGTCGGCCCTGCCAACGCCGGGAAGAGCATTCTGTTCAATAAATTTTCCAGGTCATATTCGATAGTCTCGAACTATTCGCAGACAACCTTCACCGCAGTAAGGAAAGAGGCGGACTTTGCCGGCGGGAGGTATGAGATCATCGATACCCCCGGAATCTTTTCCCTAAACGTACTGTCCGACGACGAGAGGGTAACGCGCGACATACTTCTCGAAGAGAATCCGGAACTGCTTATCTTCTGCGGCGACGCTGTAAACTTGAAGCAGAGTCTTGTGCTTCTTTCGCAGGTGCTTGAGCTTTCAATACCTACTGCGTTTTGTCTGAACAAGATAGACGAGGCGGAGAAGAAAGGGATAGAGATAAACACGGAACTCCTTTCATCGAAAATAGGGATGCCGGTAGTGAAGACCGCCGCTATCTACGGCCTTGGCCTTAGGGAGCTTGAAAATGTATGCAGGACGGCGAAACCGGTTGCTCCTTCAATTGCTTATCCGGCATTTGTGGGGGAGACCATCAAGGAGCTTGAGGCGGTTATCTCCGGCAGGATGGATATGGCTAAGGGGATACTGTTTCTCCTTCTGTCGGACCCTGAGAGCGGAAGGGATATTGTCGAATCGCGCTATTCAAGTCTGGAGAACCGCCCTACCGCAAGGTCGCTTCTGGACTCGGTAGAAAAAAAGTTCCGGGTCATATCAAGGATCACACTGAGAAAGGCGATATTGAATTCCCGGGAAGGGTGGGCAAATCAGACCGTCTCACTTGTCGTGAAAAGAGATACCGTTAAATCCCCTACTGTTTTCGATTTTTTCGCTGAGATATCCCGCCACCCGGTCTGGGGGTGGCCTATTCTTTTCGGCATTCTCTGGATCATCTTTGAAGGTGTTGGAAAGATCGCCGGGTGGATGGCGGGATTTCTTGACAGCATACTTTTTATTCCAGCTGCCGAATGGGTTGCATCACTAATAGCTAATCCTCTTCTAAAGGATTTTCTGGTGGGGGATTTCGGTATCCTTACAATGGGGATTGCGAATGCAATCGGGACGGTCGTTCCGATACTGCTGGTCTTTTTCCTTCTTCTGAATCTCCTTGAGGATATCGGATACCTTCCGAATCTGAGCATCCTTCTAAATAGATTGTTGATGCCGCTCGGCCTAAGCGGGAAGGCTGTCCTCCCGATGGTGCTCGGGTTCGGATGCAACACGATGGCGACGCTGACCACCCGGATGCTGGAGTCGAGAAGGGAGCGGATCCTTGCAACCTTTCTTATCGCGCTTGGTTTCCCATGCGCGGTACAGCTCGGTATCATGCTTGCGATAATGGCGACCGCGCCTTATTCGGTGCTGTTGATAGTAATTTCGGCAGTCATGGTTACCCAAATCATTTCCGGGCTTATATTGAATTCGTTTGTCCCGGTCGACAAGAAAGCCGACTTCATAATAGAGCTCCCACGCTTCCGCCTCCCAAACATGCGAAACGTTGCCAGGAAAACATATTTCCGTCTGGAATGGTTTTTAAGCGAAGCAGTTCCGATGTTTATGGTGGCCGCCGTAGCTATGTTTACGCTGAAGGTCACGGGCCTTTTGCGGATGATCGAAAACGCGCTCAGCCCGGTTGTAACCGGGTTCCTTTCGCTTCCTGAGAAGATGACGGAAGTATTTATTCTTGTCCTTTCCCGGCGCGAGGTGGGCGCTGTGTTTTTCAAGGACATGGTGGACGGCGCGGAAGTGGACTACTACCAGACAGTGGTGGGACTTGTCGTTATCACTTTGTTTATCCCATGCGCTTCAAATACAATTGTAATGTTCAAGGAGCTGGGTGCGCGCTGGGCCATTGCCATGAATGTTGGGATTATCGTTATCGCCGTGCTGGTCGGCGGTTTTGTCGATTTTATTATCAGGATGTTTTAGGGTTTTATGGATCACAGAAAAAAGCATAGCAAGGACGAGCTTATAGAGCTGGTATATCACCTTGGCGAGATCCACAGCCAAACTATCGAGGCGTTGAAGGAGCATAAGCCCCCCGCGGGATATGAGAAAGATCTCGATGAGCTTCAAAAAGAAGGGGTACTGATCCTGGGCGGCGGGAAGGTCGAACTCACCGAAAAGGGGACCGGCCTTGCCGAGAACATTATGAGGAGGCACAGGCTTGCCGAGGTGCTCCTTACCGACGTGCTGGGGAAGGCGCCCGACGAGATTGAGTCCGCCGCCTGCGAGTTTGAGCATATTCTCGCCCCGGAGATAGTCGATTCCATCTGTATCCTCCTCGGCCATCCGAAAAGGTGTCCTCATGGCCTCCCTATACCGGAGGGCGATTGTTGTAAAAAGGAGAGCGACAAACTTCAAAGCGCGGTACTGCCGCTATCAGCGGTAAAGACTGGGATCAAGGTGAAAGTCGCTTCGATAAACAGCACCGATGAAACAAGGATGCTAAAACTTATGGCGATGGGAATGACGCCGGGGACAGAGGTGATGCTGAATCAGAAGATCCCGGCGCTTGTTGTAGATATTGACGGAAATCTCCTTGCTCTTGACAAGTCGATAGGTGAAGAGATAAATGTCTGGCGTCCAAAGGGGATGTAGTAGACGAAGTTTTTGCGTGAGGTAGCCAGTGAACTTGGAAAACCAGAGTCCTGTACTGCTCGCTTTTCTTGCAGGGATGTTTACATGGTCGATGACCGCTCTTGGAGCCGCCGCTTCGTTCATCGGGAGGGAGCTGGAGAGAAAGACCCTCGATACGATGTTCGGTTTTGCCGGTGGTGTGATGATAGCGGCGAGCTACTGGTCGCTCCTCGCCCCGGCGATAGAAATTTCCGAAAAGGTTGAAGGCATCCCTTCATGGTTTCCGGCGGCTGTCGGTTTTCTCGGCGGAGGTATTGTGTTGAGACTTGTCGATATGCTGTTGCCGCATCTGCATGTGAGCCAGCCGATCGAGAACGCGGAAGGGGTAAAGACTTCGCTCCCGAAAAGCACGCTCCTTGTTCTTGCGATAACATTGCATAACGTACCCGAAGGTCTGGCTGTTGGCGTAGCCTTCGGTGCGGCGGCGGCGGGGTATCCCGAAGCGACCCTTGCCGCGGCTGTCACCCTCGCACTTGGCATCGGCGTTCAGAATATACCGGAAGGGCTCGCGGTAGCGGCGCCGTTACGGAGAGAAGGATTCTCCCCTTCAAAAAGTTTCTGGTATGGACAGCTTTCTGGAGCGGTGGAACCGATAGCGGCCATGATAGGCGCGGCGGTCGTATTTCTTGCCCAACCGGTATTACCTTACGCTCTCTCCTTCGCGGCAGGTGCGATGATATTCGTGGTCGTGGAAGAGCTGATACCCGAAGCGCAATCGAGCGGAAATTCCGATTACGCAACAGGGGGATTGATGGTCGGTTTTACGGTGATGATGATCCTCGACGTCGCCCTGGGGTAGTTGGGCGCGCAGACCCCTGTATGGGACTTGCAGGAGTTTTAAAATGGTCGGGACGGCGGGATTTGAACTCGCGGCCTCTCCCACCCCAAGGGAGTGCGCTACCAGGCTGCGCTACGTCCCGACACAAGAAATACATAGTACATAACAGACGGGTGAAAAGCTAAAAAAAATTGCCCTGCCGAATTGGTTGCGGTTAGAATAGTCGCTTGAGAGGAAAAGCTCCTGTGTATCGCACTAATGCCCGAATTTGAGGAGGGGAAATGTCCGAGACAAAAAAAGAGATAGAATCCTTGATGAGCGAAGGGCGGGTTTTTACCCCTTCTGCAGAAATTTCCAAACGCGCATACATATCTTCCATGGCGGAATATAAAAAGGAATATCAGCGCTCGATCTCCGATCCGGAAGGTTTCTGGGCCGAAAAGGCGAACGAACTTGACTGGGTAAAAAAATGGGACAAGGTGCGAAGCTGGGATTTCGTAAGCGCGAAAATAGAGTGGTTCACAGGCGGAAAGCTGAACGTCTCCGCTAACTGTCTCGACCGTCATGTGAAGAACGGCAAGGGGGAGAAGGTCGCTATCATCTGGGAAGGTGACGACGAGAACAAATCGAGAAAGATCACATACAAGGAGCTTTTGGCGGAAGTAAACCGTTTTGCCCTGGTGCTGAAGGCCAACGGAGTGAAGAAGGGGGACAGGGTAACGATCTACCTGCCGATGATCCCTGAGCTTGCGTCGGCGATGCTTGCATGCACCCGCATCGGAGCTGTCCATTCGATAGTGTTTGGAGGTTTTTCCGCAGATTCCCTGAAGAACAGGATAGAGGATTGCGAATCCGAGGTTTTGATAACCGCCGACGGCGGATACCGCGGCGGAAAGGTAGTGCCCCTTAAAGCGACATCGGATTCGGCATGCCAGGACGGCTCTCCGATCAAAAAGATGATAGTGGTAAGACATACCGGCGGGAAAGTGGAGATGAAGCCGGGGCGCGACGTATGGCTTCATGAGGAGATGGCGAAGCATCCTGCTGGATCGGTGTGCGAACCGGTGGCGATGGACGCTGAAGACCCGCTTTTCATTCTTTATACTTCCGGCTCTACCGGAAAGCCGAAAGGGGTGCTTCACACAACCGGCGGCTATATTCTTTTTGCGATGCAGACATTCAAATACATTTTCGATTATCACGACGAGGACATATATTGGTGCACGGCGGATATCGGCTGGGTGACCGGGCACAGCTACATAGTTTACGGGCCGATGGCAAACGCGGCGACGACTCTCATGTTCGAAGGGGTGCCGACATATCCCGACGCGGGGAGGTTCTGGAAAGTTGTAGACAAGTACAAGGTGAACACCTTTTATACCGCGCCGACCGCAATCAGGGCTCTTTCGGTCTACGGCGAGGAGTGGCCGAAGAAGTATGATCTTTCGTCGCTTCGGATACTCGGTTCGGTAGGCGAGCCGATCAACCCGGAAGCGTGGATGTGGTATCACCAGAACGTAGGTAGAGGGCGTTGCCCGATTGTCGATACATGGTGGCAGACGGAGACCGGCGGAATCCTGATAACTCCACTACCCGGTTCTACCCCTCTCAAGCCCGGCTCTGCGACATTCCCGTTCTTCGGCGTGGAGCCGGAAGTAATAAAACAGGATGGAACAAGGGCAGAACCGAACGAAGGTGGATACCTGGTGATAAAGAAACCGTGGCCTGGAATGATGCGAACCGTTTATGGTCATCATGAAAGATTCAGGGAGACATATTTTTCACAATACCCCGGCTCCTACTTTACGGGTGACGGCGCGCGCGTGGACAAGGACGGTTATTACTGGCTAATGGGGAGAGTGGACGACGTTATCAACGTGTCGGGCCACAGGATAGGAACGGCTGAAGTGGAGAGCGCGCTAGTGGCTCACAGCGACGTAGGCGAGGCCGCCGTCGTAGGATTTCCGCACGACATCAAGGGGCAGGGGCTTTACGCGTATGTAACTCTCAATAACGGAGTAAATCCTTCGCCTGAGCTTGAAAAAGTATTGCGCGATCATGTCGCCAGGGAGATAGGTCCTATCGCCAAACCGGATATTGTCCATTTCACGAACGGCTTGCCGAAGACGCGAAGCGGAAAAATAATGAGACGCATACTGCGGAAGATCGCCGAAGGCGATTATGGTTCTCTCGGTGACACATCCACGCTTGCCGATCCTTCGGTAGTGGAATCGCTGATATCTGTAAGAAAAGAAAAAGGGTAGGGGGCGAGGTACTGGAATTCCGGAAAAAGCACGGGGGCAGGCTCATCCTGCCTCCGTGTATCCGGCACTACGGGAATTCGCCCAAGCCTGTTAGCTCAGGCTCTGTACCGCATCCCACTCCTTGTGGAAGCTGAAAAAGCTCTGTAGCTTCATTCTGTTTTCTTCCTGCAGGTTATCGAATCTGCCGGCATAGATATAGTTGTCGGCAGTTTTTTCGGTACGCATGATCTCTACATGGACGACCTTCATCTCTCCCCCCTTTGGAAGAGGGAAGTTGACAAATACCATGTTGTCGTGGGTCGGGGGAAACGGCTTTACCGAGACCATCTTCGCGCCGTTTATGCTTATGTCGAGCACCATCCCTTTACCAAGTGAGGAGGTTCCCGTTTCGTCGGTTACAGTCAAAGGCATCATGCAGTTGTATCTCTCGTCGTGACGTACCGTTTCTGAAAATATGTTTTCTTCAAACTCGATTTCCCAGAGAGATGTTTCCTTCAGGTATGCTCGAACATGACCATTCACGACGAATATTGAGCCGCGGGTTTTATACTGCATGAGAACTTTAGCGCCTGTCGTCATTTCCGGACCTATTTCCCCATCTTCGGGAATTTCTAGCAGAAGGAGGTTTCTCTTCCCCTTGAGCCATCCCATTGCGCGGCCGTCTGCGCTTGTTCCTTCAATCTCGACAGTAACCTTGTGGCCGATGGAAAGGACAGGCTCTCTCTTGTATTGATAAGTCACGAACTGGCTGTAGAATTTTTCCAGCGCACGCATCAAACCTTTTTCGAGCGCGTCGAAGCTTATCCCCACCAGCGTCTTATGTCCCATCCTGCGGCATTTCTTTACATCAACATTTATTATTACGACCGAATCGAGAGTGGGTAACATGAATGAGATCCTGATCTTTTCTCCAACCCGAAATTTTTCAATTCCGATACCGTCGATGAGGTCAACGCCGAGAAGCGCACCGCTGAGAGAAAGATCAAGAATCGTCCCCTGGAAGTGAGATTTTCCTCTGTCAGTGATGACGGTTGTCGGGAGCAGGATCTTAACTCTTTCGTTTTTTCTGAGATTCACCCTCTGGCATTTGTGCGGGTATTCGATCAGGAACAGACCTTCTTTTTCAAAACGCTTTTCTACCTTTGATGTGAATGAGTGAATTTTACCTGAATGGAGAAAGCGAAACGATAAGGGGTATTTTTCCTCAAAGACAACCGGGACATCCTGCTCGACCGGATTTTCGATGACAACGTATTTCTTGAACTTGACCCCTCGAATTGTTGAGAAATAGTTATTTTCACCATCCAGTATCTGTATTGGTTCGCCTACGGGGAAATCGGATTCCTTTAGGAAAACATCGGCCGTTTTGGGTTTTTGTTCTATTGCCGTATTTTGCATAATGGACTTTATTTTACCAAATAATACCGGCTCACATGACGGCTCATTGGTCATGGTCGTCGTAACTATCTGTAAATTCAGGCATTCGGAAAGCTTTATAGTCTAGGTATTTTGGATAAACCGGAGTTTAAAATGGTTATTTTAGTTATAAGCCGCTCGAGCTTTATTGGCGGGAAAAGCTTCTACTATGTTGAGAGAATCTGGCGATTAATTTAATCGGGTAGTGGAGAGTGCTATTATTAGAAATCATAGGAGGTCCCAAAAGTTCGCGATTGAGTTAAATAACAAATCTAAAGAAATATTATTGTCGGCGGGGAATATCAAATTCAAAAATATATAAAGTTATTCGCACTTTTCATTGTTATGTTTTCGACCGGATTGATTTCTGCGTGGTTTTTATCCGATTTGATTAAACGGCGGCCGGATTTTTGCGTTTCCTGCCATCTTGCTAACAACAAATCCCTCCATGAAGAAAAGCATAAGGGGTTTAATAAAGATATTTCGGAGAACCTTGCCGGTGCGCACCGTCTGAAGGGAGGGGAAGGTTTTTCATGCAAAGACTGCCACACTGGAAGGAGCGCTGGTCTGATATTAAAGATCGGATGGCTGGAATTTTCCAATACGGTTTATCACTTTTTCGGAGATTCGAAAGAACCAAAAAAACTTGATCCCGATTTAATGCCGGACGCGAACTGTGTTGTTTGTCATGCATACATGAACAAGGGGAGGGAGACATTTCATGGCATGTCGGCGCATAAACCGAAAGTGAAGGTGCTTTGTGTTCAATGCCATGTTACGCATCCGGCAGGGAGGAAGGGCTATTATTTCATCGATATTCCAACCCTACTGGAGGCGTGTAAAATCTGCCATCCGCAGTTAAGTCCGGCCTTCCTGAGGATACTGCCAAAAAATGACGGTTTTTAGGAAGTCAGTTTTTTAACTGTAGTTGGATTGTTCAGTCTCCTGTCCCGGTTGTTTCCGTTGCTATTTCCACCGTGAATTATTACGTTCAAACCGTCTATCGTTGCCAGGAGGTTGTAGGCTTGAGCCGACATTTCTTCTGCCGCCGATGCGGATTCTTCGGCAGTTGCGGCATTCTGTTGGGTTACCTTATCCATTTGGCTGACCGCCTGATTTACCTGGTTCACGCCCATCGCCTGTTCGTTTGACGCAGTGGCTATTTCGCTGATCAGATCCCCTGCTTTTTTAACGTTCTCTTCAATGGTTTTCAATGCCTCGGACGCCTTCTTGACAATATTGCTTCCTGTGCCAGCCTGCGTAACTGCGTTTTCAATAAGAATCGCGGTATCTTTGGATGCCGAGGCGGACCTTTGGGCAAGGTTTCGTACTTCCTCTGCGACAACAGCGAAACCTTTGCCGTGCTCGCCGGCGCGAGCCGCCTCGACAGCGGCATTCAATGCGAGAAGGTTTGTTTGGAACGCAATTTCCTCAATAACCTTTATTATTTTGCTCATCTCACCCGATGATTTGCTGATCGAGTCCATCGATTGCACGACTTCGTTCATTGATTGCACGCCGGTATCGACTGATGTCCTGCTGTTTTTCATTAATGAATTCGCCATTGAGGCGTTCTCGGCGTTTTGCTTTGTCATGGTTGAAATCTGTTCAAGCGATGATGATGTCTCTTCGAGCGAGCTTGCCTGTTCCGATGCGCCGGACGCCAGGCTTTGGCTGGATTCACTTACTTGCGTAGCGGCGGAGTTTACCTGTTCTGCCCCTCCCGCCAGTTCGTTTGAAATCGTTTCAATCGGACGAATTACCGATTTTCGTATGATGTATGCAACAACCAACGACGCAAAAAATATTGTGACCAGAGTAATAATAAGTGCCTCTATTTCAATTTTGCGCATATGTTCGTCGATCGGCTCCAATTCCATGATCACCTGAAACGCGCCATGAAGGTCGCCATTTTTTTTATTGTCTTTCTTAAAGCCAAGCGGGTCATCTATTGTATTAGGCCTGGTTGGATCATCATTTGCGTTTCCATGACAAACGAGGCATTCCTGTGACAGTTTTACTGCGCGAAAATAGCGATAGCTGTTGCTCACTTCATCAATCCCTGAAATTTCCCCAGCATTGGTAGATTGCAACTCTTGGAGCAAAGATTTCTCCATATCTGTGACAGGGACATACTCAGGATTTCTGGCATCAAACCTTGTAGGCTTGAATTTGAAGTGGCTCTCTTCCGCCCCCTTCAGGGCCGCGTTGAAGGCAGATACAACCGGGATCGTATTGTAATATGTAGTCTCTCTCAGTTTATTGAAAAATTCAGGCGAACCTGTCTTCAAGCCGGCAAGGGACTTTTGTGCCTCGGCAAGGAGAACTTCAGTGTTAAATGCGTTTTTAGAGACGAGGTTTCCGGTTGCATTTCTTGCGTTTTCCGCCATGCGTGCTATCGCCTTCGCTTTAAAAAACAGTTCTTTCAAAACGTCGTTACGTACATCTTTTACGATAATGATGGCCAGCACTGTGGTTGAAGCGGCTATTGATATAGCGATGAACAGAATAATTTTTTGGGACAAACTGAATTTGGCAAACATACCTGCTCCTCGAAAAAAGTAATTTTTCTACGTCAGCATTGTTGCTTTTAGCAACCTAATCTTCATTTTTCCCGGATAAATGCATACCGCTTAGCGAGCATGCATTGGGCAACGAACTGATGAACTGTTTTGTAACCGTAATAAGATTATATCTAAAAATATTCAAATATCAAAGTTCAAATAAGTTTTATATTTAGTGGGGAAACGTAGTGCTAGCAGTGGCTATGAATGGAGCTTGGATATCAGAGATCGAATCGGGAACTGATACGTGCCCATATCTCGCGCCTGCTCTCTTCATTATTATACTTGGAGCCGAAATCGCCCGCCGGGTCATACACTCTTTCATCTGCCAGATTGTCAATGCCTGCTGAATATGAAAAATATTTCGAGACCTTCCCGAACAGGTTCAGGCTCACGATCGTAAACGCATCGGGATCATCCTCGGCAATGCTGTTTGTATCGGCGCGCGCGGAGTTGTATTGAGCCGTAAGGCCGATGTTGTGATTGTCCAGATAGGCGTAATTTATCGCAAAGCTGGACGTCTGCTCCGCAAGGTACGGGAGTTTCCCCTGTTCCGAGCGTTCGGCCTGCAGGTATGCTCCTCCGAGACGAATATAGAAACGGCTGGTCAGTTGGTAGATGTACAACATCTCCAATCCGTGCATGCTCCACTTTTCACTGCTGTTGGCGAAGTATTCATCCTGCCCGTCGGGTGTCGGGGTTTCCCGGATATAGTTGTCGAAGCTGTTTGAGAACAATGTTGCGGCCAGGTTCGAGTTCTCCATTTGAAGATCGTATCCAATCTCGACTGTATGCATTGTTTCCGGGTTTGGAACGGACGGTACAAAATCGGTCCCCTCCAACACTTTTAAATATTCGCGGTAATTCGGCGTGCGTATCGCGGTGCCGTACATCAGCTTCAGCGTATTATTTTGAGCCGGTGTATAAACGAGCGCGCCCCGGTAGTTTGAATGGTCTCCAAATGCCTCGTATCTGTCGTATCGCCCCCCGAGAGTAAGTGTGAGATTCTCCATTACCGGGTGGATGTACTGTCCAAAGAGAGCGTAATCGTTTGTGTTAATACCTGGTTTGGATAAAAGCTCGGAGTGTTGCGGCTCGTCGAGAAAACCTTTTTTGAAATTCCAGTACCTGGTGTTTTCCATCTTTACCGCTTTGTCGTTGTTCCAGGATGTGCCTATGGTGATAGTATCTTCGTCGAATATCCTTCTGAACCAGGTGATATTCGCCCCTGTCATTTCCCCGTTCTGGTTTTCCTGCATCGCTATCTGGCGGGTGACGTTCTCTATCTCATACTCCCTGACGTTATCCTTTGTAAAAAAGAGCTTTGCCTCGATTCTGCCATCGCTAATAGTGCCATGCTCAAAAAGAGCTGATACCGTAAGAGGCTCTTCCACGATATGGGCATCCTGTGTATCGGGGATAAAAAGATAGGGAGTTTTATTGTTCTGGTAGTCTGCCGATAGGGTTATCCCTTTCGCGGGCTTCACCTTCACGGCGAAATTGGAAAAAGATTCAAACAGAGGCTGTTGTACATCTCCGCCGATAAAACTTTTCCTGTCATCGCTGTATGGCGCGCTCTGCTCAAGGTAGCTCCCGAAAAACTGCACCCTCTCGCTTGCGTAGGAGAGGGTCGTCTTTCCGCGATCGTTATCGCCCGCTTCCAGGGTAATGTCGAGTTTCGGTTCGCTTGCAAATCCATTCGAGGTGATCGAAATAATACCGCCGAAGGCGTTCGCCCCGTAAATGCTTGAGGCCGGGCCTAGAATTATTTCCACCTTCTCAACTTTTTCCAGAGCCACCTGCTCACCGGCATCAAAATGTCCGTAATAGAGATGACGCACCTGGACACCGTCCACTATCAGTATCATCTTGTCGTTGTAACGATCGATAATTCCGCGCCCCCAAATGGTTTTGTGCCTCTTTCGATATTGGTTTGTCTGTATCCCCGGCACGAATTGTAAAAGCTCGTCGAGTCTTCTGACGCCAAGCCTGGTGAAGTCTCTTTTGGAAAAACTGTAAATGGTTCCCGGAGCCTTTACATATTCAGTCGGTATCAGGGAGGCTGCGGTAAAGACCTCTATGTCCATGAGGTCCTTAAGCGACATCTCGAAATAATCGGCGTCCGTATGAGAGCTTGCCGAAACGATGTCTTCTCCGTATGCGGGAGCGATTAAGTATGTTGGCGCGGAAAGGAACGCTGTCAATAAAATGATATTCAGCATTTTTGCATTGAGCAAACCGGATCGAATCAGCACAATTTCCCCTTTCGCAAAAAGCTTTCTCTTCATAACGGTATGTCGCTGTTTGTTTTTGCCGGCTTTTCTCAGATGATGATACGCGTATCCAAATTGAGTGATAAAAGGACCTGCGTGTCCTGTTTCTGAGACCCCATCTCGTACAGTTTCATTATAGATTATAGTACGGCCATATCCAAAAATTCTGAAAAAGGAACGCTGTCCATTGAAGCCTCATAATTGTCTGCGGCGTTTGTTTGAAATTAATCGGAGAAGGCTGTGTTTATCTTTTTAATCATTTCGGAGGAGATATTTTTCAAATCCTTGAATCTTGCAAATTCCTCATTTTTGGTCAATGCCGGATTGATGTATACGGCTTCCATGAGCGTTCTTGAAGCTCCGGCCTGATCCTGCATTTCCAGATATGCCATCGCCATATCGCATAGTACATATTCCATCTGTCTTGGCCTGTGAGCGAGAATCTTTTTATAGGCTGAAATTGCCTCTTCGGTTTTGCCGGTCTCCCTGAGGCTGTCCGCGTAACGCAGACCCGAGATCTTCATAAGCTCAATTATTGTTTTTTTGTCAGGTATATCATGCGAAAGCATTTCAAGATATTTGTTGAATGCCCTTTGCGGGACGCCGTTGTTTCTCAGTTCCGTTGAATATTTATTCAATACCGCCGGCGCCATATTGGGATTTTCGGAAATTATCAGAGAGATCATCTCTTCGGCTTTTTCAAACTTTTTGTTTCTCGCAAACAGCATCGCTCTGTCGAGGCATATATGTTTGTCGGAAACCGAATCGTAAAAATCGAGACCGTCTACCTTGTTTAAGATACGGGTGGAAAGGTCGGCTATCTGGGCGTCAAAATCGAAAAAACCGATGTTCCTGAAATCCGCTTCTACGATGGCGGTAAGTATCTTGCTATACGGAGTTTTAATGTCCATTTCAGGGGCATCCTTGTGGCGGAATTCCATGGCTTCCGCAAGCTTTACCGCTTCATGCAGATATTTCATCCCCATTTTAAAATATTTGTTCACCTCTTCCGGTTTGTTTACGATAGTTTCCTTCTTCAGTATCGCGAAACAGCAGGTGCTGATCATGGCGTAGGGTTCGGGGAGTGATTGCTCAAGTCTGTTTGCTTCTCTGTAATCGTTCAGCGCCTGGGTGATCTGTTCGATCCTGTAATAGGCGTCCCCTCTTTTGACAAGTGTTTTTGCGTTGGGGCCGATATCAATTGCCTTAGTAAGTATCTTTATCGCTTTTTCATATTCCCCATTTTCAAGAAGCTTCTCCCCTTCGTGGAGGAATTTTTTATAATCCATCGGTTTTTGAACATTGGTCTTTGCGTGCGAGTCACGCCCTGATTCAGCTTCCTTGAAGCCGTTATTGAGGAGTTCGGTGTATTTTGCGAGATGGTCCAGCAGTTCCTCCGCGTTTTTTTCAGGGAGCGTGTTGGGGGATATGAAACAGGCGTATCTAATGCCGAAATTTCCCAACTGTCTGAATATTTCGATCTGCTTGTCGGTGTTTACCGTACCGATA